>NZ_DASZBY010000043.1:0-4060 GCF_035943795.1 Aliidongia sp.
GCCGCCGTAGTCGCCGGGCTTGTCGATCGCCTGACCGGGCGCCAGCGCCGCTCGTGCCGCGATACGAACACCGCTTGTGATTCTGGCATGATCGGCGATGCCGGCCTGTCCGCCCACGACCACGAAATCCCCGAGCTCGCAGCTGCCGGAGATGCCGACCTGGCCGACGATCATGTTGTGGCGGCCGAGCCGCGCGCTGTGCCCGACCTGCACGAGGTTGTCGAGTTTGGTCCCCTCGCCGACCACCGTATCGCCGAGCGCACCGCGGTCGATCGTCGTGCCGGCGCCGATCTCGACGCGATCCTGCACGATCACACGGCCGATCTGCGGAATCTTGATGTGACCCTGACGGCCGGACGCGAAGCCGAAACCAGGCTGGCCGATCTGGGCACCGGGAAGGATCAGAACCTCGTCACCGATATAGGCGTTGGTGATCGAGCAGTTGCTGCCGATCTCGCAGTTCCTCCCGATAGCCACGCCACGACCGACGACGCTGTTGGGACCGATGCGCGTGTTGTCGCCGATCTCGGCGCCGGGACCGATCACGACGCCCGGCGCGAGCATGACGCGTGTGCCGATGCTGGCAGTGGGATCGACCGCCGTCTGCTGCGACCACGCGACCAGGCTGGAGTCGGGATAGAACAGCCGGGCAGCGGCGGCGAAGGCGTGCTGGACCGACGCACAGGGTATGACCGTCAGTCCGACGCGGTACTGTAGCGGCTTCGCTGTCTTGGCCGGCACAAGGCAGAATCCGGCGCCGGTTTGCGACAGCTCGGCGGCCAGCGCGATGCCGCCGGTGAAGAACGTCAGGTGATCCGGACCGGCACCGGAGAGGCTCGCCAGGTCCTGTATGCGCGCGCGTCCGTCCGCCCCGTCCGGCAAGGCGGTGTCGACCGCCTTGCAGACATCGGCCAGCGTGAACGGGCCACGATTGTCGTAGAAACGAGGGTCGGCCATGACCGGAAAACTACCTCGCGCGGCCCGCGCTTGCTACTGCTGGGGCGCGACGCCCGGCGGCAGCGCCGTCAGCGCAACCTTCACAGTCGGAAGCTTCTGGTTCAGGCGGGCGATCGCGTCCTTGGTGATGTCGACGTTCACCGTTCCGAGCACGACTGCGTTGCGGTCGAGCAGCAGATTGGCGCCGCGTTCCTGCATGAGTGCCTGGAGGATCGGGCCGAGCGCCTGCTCAACCTGCTGACGCGCCTTGAGCACGCCACCCTGGATCAGGCCCTGTTGCTTCTGGACGTCAGCCTGCAGCGCAGCCTGCTTCGCCTCGAACGCCTTGATCTTTGCGGCCTTCACGCCGGGCGCAAGGATCGCGAGCTGCTGCTGCAGCGCCTGGCCCTCGGAACGCAGCGCGACGTCGCGGGCCTTCAGACCCTGCTCGGCGGCGACGGTAAGAGCCTGCACCTGCTTCATGATGTTCTGGCCGACGACCGACCCGCGGAGAATCGCGGCGCGATCGATGACCAGGATCTTCGGGTTAGGCGTGCCGGCGGCCGGCGGCGGGCCCGCGGCATAGGCCGGAGCGACAAGAGTAAACACGCTGGCGGCCACAAGGGCGCGCGCTGTGCGCGAGAGATTCGTCATGGTCTAGAGTCCTGTTCCTGCGCTGAAATAGATGAGCTGGCTTCGGTCGTAGCTGGTCTTGAGGAATGGGATGCCAAAGTCAATCGTAATGGGGCCAAAAGGCGACTTCCAGGCGACCGCAAGGCCGGCGGAGGCACGCATCGCCAGATTATCCCTGATGCAGCTGCTGGACGCCGTCTGCACCGGGCAAAGAGGGACAACCGAGTCCAGCTTACCCACCGTGCCAAAATCGCTGAACAGGGCTAGATTCACGCCATAGTCAGGCGGTAGCCATTCGGGCAGCCGCAGCTGGGCGTGCCCGATCGCATAGAAATTGCCGCCCACCGCACCGGTGTCGCCCTTGACCGCAGTGTCGCGCGGGCCGACGCCGGCCTGCGCAAAACCGCGGAATGAATCGCCGCCTTTGAAGAAGCGCTCCTGGATCGGGATGATCTGACCGTCATAGCCTGTAATAAATCCTGACTCGAAATTGAGCGAGCCGATCATCGAGTCGCCGAACAGCGGGTGGTAATAGGCGACGTTGCCCTGGGTGCGCAGGTACTTGAGCGAGCCACCAAGACCCGCGAAATCCTGTCCGACCGAGAACACCCAGCCGCGGGTCGGCTTTATCGGATCGTCGAGTGTGTTGTAGCCGAAGCTGAACCCGACCTCGGATGTCGTCGACCGGCCGCCCGCTAGCTGGACCTGCAGCGGCGCGCCAGGGAACGGCGTGACGTCGTCGATCTTGTAGGTGTAGCGGAGACCGACGCTGCCGTACTCCGACGTCGGGAAACCGAAGCGGATCGAGGCGCCGGTCGTGTCACCCTGATAATCGGCCTGATCGTAATCGGTCACGATCTTGTAGAGGTCGATGCCGCCGCTGATCGCGCGATCGAGGAAGTAAGGCTCGGTAAAACTCAGCTGGAATTCCTTGGAGATCGTCGAAGCCGAGATTGACGCCCGCAGGAACTGACCGCGGCCGAACAGGTTGCGCTCCGTATAGCTGAACTCGCCGACGAAGGAGCTGGTCGACGAATAGCCGGCGCCGAGCGAGAGCTCGCCTGTCGACTGTTCCTGGACCGTCACTGTCAGGTTGGTGCGGTCGGGCTGTGAGCCCGGCGTCGGCTTGACCGACACGTCCTTGAAGAAGCCAAGGCCACGGATGCGTGTTCGCGAGCGGTCAACCAGGACACGGTTGAACGCATCACCTTCCACCAGGCGGAATTCGCGGCGGATGACTTTATCAAGCGTGCGTGTGTTGCCGAGGATGTTTATCTTTTCGATATAGACGCGCGGTCCCTGATCGATCTTCATCACAACGTCGATCGTGTGGGTGTCGCGATTGCGCTTGATGCGGGGATGGACCTCTGCGAAGGCATAGCCCTTCGTGCCGGCCGCATTGGTCAGCGCATCGATCGCCTTCTGCACGAGATCGGCGTTGTAGACGTCGCCGTCATTTATCTTAACGAGCGGCCGCAGCTCGGCAGCCGTCAACTCCTTGATGCTGGAGTCGATCTGGATCTTGCCAAAGTTGTACTTGTCGCCCTCGCTCACCGTGAAGGTGATGTAGAAGTTGCGCCGGTCGGCGGTCAGCTCGGCCACCGCCGAGACGACGTTGAAGTCGGCATAGCCATGGCTGATGTAGTAGCGGCGCAACTGCTCGCGGTCGAACGTCAGGCGATCTGGATCGTAGTTGTCGTTGGTGGCAAGGAAGCGATACCAGTCGCTCTCCTCGGTGGCGATCGTGCCCTTCAGCACGGAGTCGCTGTAGACGTGGTTACCGATGAAGTTGATGCGCGACACGCCGGTCGATGGACCTTCGGCAATGGCGAAGATCAGGTCGACCCGGTTCTGCGGCCGCTGGATGATCTGCGGATCGACCGATGCCGCGAATTTGCCGTTGCGGCGATACAGCTCGATGATGCGCTGGACGTCGGCCTGGACCTTGGAGCGCGTGAACACCATGCGTGGCTTGAGCTGGACTTCCTTCTCGAGGTCCTTCTGCGAGACCTTGTCGTTACCTTCGAAGTCCACCTGGTTGATGATCGGGTTCTCGACCACCGCGATCGTGACCGTCGACTTGGCCACGTCGAAATTGATCTTCACGTCGGCGAACAGCCCGGTGCCGTAGAGCGCCTTGAGCGCGATGTCACCACCGAGTGGCGTGAACGGCTCGCCCTCGCGCAGCGCGATATAGGACAGCACGGTCGCGGGTTCGATGCGCTGAGTGCCGGTGATGATGATGTGTTGAATCGTCGGCCCTACCGCAGGCTGCACGGGCGCTGCGGGCGCAGCAGGTGCAGGCGGTTTGGCGGCGGGCTTCGCGGCGGCAACGCTATCGGCCGCTCCAAGAACGAGCGCCATCGCGGTAGCCGCACGAAGAACTCCGGCGAACAGGGTGATGCGGCTCATCCAGTCGTCTCTGGCAACTCGTTAGAGGCCCGGCGGCCGTTTCCGGCAGCCCGCCGACGTTTCAGAAAAGATTCAGACG
>NZ_DASZBY010000044.1:0-8056 GCF_035943795.1 Aliidongia sp.
AGATACAGGCGGAATCTGATCGAACGCATCATGGAGGAAAAGACCCGGAGCCGGTGCGAAAGGTTCCAAAACGGGACGGCAGGACCCCTGCGGCGCCACCTTACCCTTCATCGCCCCCACCTGGCGAGATGCCGCTGTTCCGGCGTGCAGGCTTGCCGCCGCGACCATCGCCGCCGCATGATGGCGACCTGCCGGCTCCATGGTGCTAGGGCCGGAAAGTTGAGAGTGGTTTCCCCCGTGTTCAGCCAGATCGACAAGCCGCGCGCGGCGGTGCAGCCGCCCTTCGACGTCTCGGTCGTCATCCCGACCGTGCTGCGTCCGGAACTCGGCCGTGCCGTCCGCTCGGTGTTCGCCCAGGCGTTCGAGGGCCGCGTCCAGATCCTGCTCGGCATCGACGACCCCATCGGCGATCCGGCGCTGCCGGCGACCCTGGCCGGCGAGTGTCCGGCCACCATGCACCTCTCCGTGCTCGATCCCGGCTATTCGACCTCCGCCCGCCATGGCGGGCTTTATCCGAACCGGTTCAGCGGGGCTTTGCGCACCATCCTCACCTACCTGGCCAACAGCCGCCTGGTCGCCTATCTCGACGACGACAATTGGTGGGCGCCCGACCATCTGGCGAGCCTGGTCCGTGCGATCGACGGAATGGACTGGGCCTATTCCCAGCGCCTGTTCGTGGAGGCCGC
Source organism: Aliidongia sp. (assembly GCF_035943795.1). Lineage (NCBI taxonomy): Bacteria > Pseudomonadati > Pseudomonadota > Alphaproteobacteria > Rhodospirillales > Dongiaceae > Aliidongia > Aliidongia sp. The sequence goes on from NZ_DASZBY010000044.1 coordinate 687, forward strand.
GACGAACGAACCGATCTGCGTCGACCAATGGGAATCGGTCGGGCCCGATGCCGGCCTGTTCCAGGAGAAGTTCGGCGGCTTCGTCGATCCGTCGAGCCTGATGATCGACAAGATCGCCTGCCACGACCTGCCGCCGCTCTGGTCGCTTGCCGCGTTCGACGACGGATCGGGCGAGGACCGCCTGGTCTTCAAGGCGCTGAAGGAGCATTTCCGCGGCAGGCCTACCGGCCTCGCGACCAGCTATTACGTCATCCGGCCCGACGACCCGATGCATCCGGCCCGCCTGCACATGATGCGTGCCGCCGGAATCGCGCTGCCGTCGGAGAGCGCGATGCCCGGGCAGAGCCTGGCCGAGGCCATGGCCGACCTGGGGGCTGCCCCCACGCCGCCGGCCCGCGTGGCGACCCCGCCCGAAGCCTCGCTGCTGACCCGAGAACTGATCGCGCGATTGAAGCCGCGCGACCTGCTGGTGCTGGCCGCCGGACCGGAGGCCGGGAGCGCGCTGACCCTCGCCGACGCCGCCGGGGCGGATGCGCACCTACTGGCCGCCGACGCCGGCTGGACCCTGGTATCGCACATGACGGCGGCCTTGAACCTGGCGGCGACCGGCCTCGGCAGTGCCGCCCGCACCTTGCCGCCCGATGCCGGATCGGCGACCGAGTGGCTGCTGTGCCGCGGCGTCACGGTCGATCTGATCCGGATCGGCCCGGTCGACGATGCCGGCGCGCTGGTCGAGCTGTGCCAGGCGGCATGGCCCTGCCTCAAGACCGGTGGCGTGCTGCTGGGCGAGGGGGCGACGGCGAGGCGGCCGATGGTCCAGGACACGATCGAGAGTTTCGCGCGCTCGGTCGGGGCCGAATGCCTGGTGCCCGGGCTGGACCAGGCCGGCGACTGGATCGTGCAGAAGCTTTGAGCGCCGCGATGTCGCCGATCGACAAGCTGTTCGCGACCGCCCGCAGCCATTTGGACGCCGGCCGCCTGCAACAGGCCGGCGCGCTTTACCAGCAGATCCTGGCCCAGGTGCCCGACCATGCGCCGAGCCTGCACCTGCTGGGCGTCGTGGCGCTGCAGGTCGGCCAGGGCGAGGCGGCGGTCAATCTCATCCGGGCGGCGGTCGAGGCCGACCCGACGATGCCGGCCTATCGCAACGACCTGGGCGAGGCGCTGCGCCTGCAGGGCGATGCCGCCGGCGCCGCCGAGTGTTTCGCGGCCGTGATCGCGCTCAAACCCGACCATGCCGGGGCGCATGTCAATCTCGGCATCGTGCGCCAGCAGCAGAGCGAGTTCGCCGCAGCGCTGGCGCTCTACGAACGCGCGACCGCGCTGCGGCCAAATATGGCCGAGGCCTGGATCAACCGTGGGACCCTGCTGCTGCAGCTGCTGCGTCTGGACGAGGCGTCGAAAGTGTTGGAGACAGCACTTCGCCTGGCGCCGAAGGATGGCGCAGCGCGGCTCAACCTGGGCAACCTGCGACTGGAGCAGGGCCGGCCGGACGAGGCCGTGGCGCTCTACGAGAAGGTGCTGGTTGCCGAGCCCGGCCATGCCGCCGCCATGCTCAACCTGGGCCGCGCGCTGAAGGAACTGGGACGCCCGGCCGACGCGCTGCGCTGGTACCGGCAGGCCGAGGCGGCGGCGCCGCAGAACCCGACGATCCAATGGAACCTGGGCGTCTGCCGCCTGTTGCTGGGCGACTGGACGCGCGGCTGGCAGGGCTTCGAGGCGCGTTTCGCCGCCGGCGCGGTCGGCCTGCCGGGTATCGAAGGACCGGTCTGGACCGGCGAGCCGCTCGACGGCACCCTGCTGATCCATGCCGAGCAGGGCCTGGGCGACACGATCCAGTTCGCCCGCTTCGCCGCCGTCGCCAAGGCGCGCGGTGTCGGGCGGATCGTGCTGGCGTGCCAGGCACCGCTGGTCGAGCTGATGCGGCGGGTCGCGGGTGTCGATGAAGTCGTGCCGCGCGGCGGGCCGCTGCCGCCGTTCGACGCGCAGATCGCGCTGATGAGCCTCGGCGCCGCCCTCCAGGTCACCCCCGCGACCATGCCGCCCGCCCCGTATCTCGCCGCCGACCCGGCCCGCACCGCCGCCTGGACGGCGCGGCTGGGATCCGGCTTCAAGGTCGGATTGGTCTGGCAAGGCCATCGGCTGCACCGCAACGACCGCAACCGCTCGCTGCCGGCGGCCGCGCTCGCGCCCTTGCTGACCGTGCCCGGGGTCCAGGCATTCAGCCTGCAGAAGGAACCCGGCGCCGGCGATCTGGCGGCGCTGCCCGGCATCGTCGACCTGGCGCCCGACCTCGTCGATTTCGCGGAGACCGCCGCCACGATCATGGCGCTGGACCTGGTGATCGCGGTCGATACCGCCGTGGCGCATCTGGCCGGCGCGCTCGGCAAGCCGGTATGGATCGCCCTGCCCCATGCGCCCGACTGGCGCTGGCTGATGGGCCGGTCGGACAGCCCGTGGTACGGTGCGGCCCGCCTCTATCGCCAGACCGAGCGCGGCGCCTGGGCCGGGCCGATCGGGGCAATGCGCACGGTCCTGGCCAAACTCGCCGCTTAACCCTGACCGGCCGGCTTCAGCTTGATGCCCATCAACGGCGCGACCGCCTCGGGCGGCAGGCGGCTCATGCCCGGCGGCAGGTCGAACAGGTTCGCCGGCTGCGGCCCCCGCCGGACATGGGACAGCTCGTAGCTGGCCTTGGTCTCGCGTCCGTTGGGCTCGACGAACGATCCGTCGAGCCTGAGCACGATGCCGTCCTCGGTGATCCAGGCATAGCCATAGACCTGCGAGCCGTCGCTGCCCTGGTGCTCGACTCGGTATTTCCCGGCGGTCTCGCCGGCAATGACCTCGGTGCCGATCGGCCGACCCAATTGCTTCGGGTCGGCATAGTCGGTGATGGCGGCCGGAAACGGGAAGTCGGTGAAAACATGCAACTCGGCGAGCTCGAGCCACGCGACCTTGCGATCGGCGCGCAGGATCGCGACCAGCGGCAGGCCGTTGACGTTCTGCTCGTGCCGCTGCCGGCCCGGCGTCGCATAGACCCGGCCGACATAGCTCTTGCCGCCGGTTACCACTGTCCGGTCGGCGCTGTAGGGCACCTGGGTGTCGCCCAACAGTTGCTGGGCACGGGCCGACGGCATGACCAGCACGGCAGCGACGAGGAGCAGGCAGGAGACAAGGGAACGCATCGGGCGGGAATTCCTCGCAGGATCTGACACTTGGTGCGGCCGGCGGCTTCCGGTTATGGTGCCTCGCCCTCACGGGCCGAGAAACAGCTTGCGATGCGATTTGGACAATCCCAAGGCATCGCATGAGGGAACGCCTGAAGGAGACGACATGTCCCAGACTATCGAACAGCGCCTGCAGGAATTGGGCATCGAGCTGCCCGGCGCCACCGCACCCGCCGCCAATTACGTACCCTATGTGGTCACCGGCAACCTGGTCTTCCTGTCCGGGCAGCTGTGCATCTGGAACGGCGAGCGCCGCTATCCAGGCAAGGTCGGCGCCGAGGTCAGCGTCGAGGATGCGATCGCCGCCGCACGGATCTGCGGGCTCAACCTGATCACCTGGCTGAAGGACGCGGCCGGCGGTGACCTGGACCGGGTCGCGCGCTGCGTGCGCCTGGGCGGCTTCGTCAATTCGACCGCCGATTTTTCCGACCAGCCCAAGGTGATCAACGGCTGTTCCAACCTGATGGTCGATGTGTTCGGCGACCGGGGCCGGCACGCCCGCGCCGCCGTCGGCGTCAACGTGCTGCCGTTCAACCTGGCCGTCGAGGTCGACGCGGTCTTCGAATTGAAGGCCTGACGGCCCATTTGGACGCGGGGGGCTTGGCTCGGCCCCCGCTGCGGCCCATCTTGATCCTGCGGGCATCGGGACGGGATCGAACGCAGATGGATGGTGGCGACGGGTTTACGTTGAGGGTCGCGGACCGGCTGGCGGCGATCGACGAGGCGGCGTGGAACGCGTGCGCCGGATCCGACAATCCGTTCCTGTCCTACGGTTTTCTGAGCGCGCTCGAGGATTCGCGCTCCGTCTCGGCCAAGACCGGCTGGCTGCCCCAGCATCTGCTGCTGGAGGACACGGCCGGCCGGCTGATCGGCGCCGTGCCGCTGTACCTGAAGTCCCATTCCTGGGGCGAATACGTGTTCGATCACAGCTGGGCCGACGCCTATGAGCGGGCCGGCGGCAATTATTATCCGAAGCTGCAGGCGGCCGTGCCCTTCACGCCGGTGCCCGGGCCGCGCCTCTTGGTGCGCCCCGACGCGCCGTCGGGCGCTGCCGACCTGCTGATCGAAGGGCTGGTCGAGGTCGCGACCCGCCACAAGGTGTCGTCGCTGCACGTGACCTTTCCCCATGCCGCCGACTGGCAGCGGCTGGGCGACGCCGGGTTCCTGCAGCGCATCGGCCAACAGTTTCATTGGACCAACGAGGGCTACGCCAGTTTCGAGGACTTCCTCGGCGCCCTCAATTCGCGCAAGCGCAAGTCAATCCGCAAGGAACGGCGGGTCGCGACCGAAGGTGGCATCACCCTGCGCACCCTGGTCGGGTCCGACATCACGCCGGGCCATTGGGACGCATTCCATCGCTTCTACCTGGCGACGGTCGACCGCAAATGGGGCGGTGCCTATCTGACCCGCGAGTTCTTCGAACTGCTGCCGGCACGGCTCGGTGAAAAGATCGTGCTGGTGGTGGCCGAGCGCGACGGCCGAACCATCGCCGGCGCGCTCAACCTGCGCGGCAGCGATACACTTTATGGCCGCAACTGGGGCGCCGACGGCGATTATCCGTTCCTGCATTTCGAGGCCTGCTACTACCGCGCCATTGATTTCGCGATCGAGCACGGCTTGGCCCGCGTGGAGGCTGGTGCGCAGGGGCAGCACAAGATCCAGCGCGGCTACCTGCCCAGCGAGACCTACAGCGCCCACTGGATCCGCGACCCGGGCCTGCGCAAGGCGATCGGGAACTTCCTCGACCGCGAACGCCCGGCGATGCGGGCCGAGATGGCGCAACTCGCGACCCTCTCGCCGTTCCGGCAGGGCGGGGAGGGGTAGGGGTCGCGGCCGAAAAAATTCTTGAACGAAATTTGCAATAAGAACAAATCATGAACATAATGTCCTCCAGTGGTAGTGGAGGAGAGAGGAATGCACGCGGTTGCGCCACGGTGTTTCAAGCTGGACAAAGGCTTTGGGCTCGACTGTTCACCTGACGGCGTGACGCTGGCCGGCGTTCCCCTCCTGCGCCGGACAATTCGAGGATTCGTGCCTCGGGATGATCTGGAACTCCGCTGCTTGCTAGAGCGCGCTTACGGCCTTGCGGTCGACACCGACCGAGTCACGAGAGGCATCGATACGATTGCCCGTGCGCTCAACGAACATGAGCCCGCGCGCGCAATGATCCGGACACTGCTGTTGGGGCTACCCGAACTCGACGGACCAGGCGCCGCACGGCTGGCACAGGCGGATGACGCGCTAACCAAGTTCGATCCGGGCGAGCCGCGCGACGACAGGGGACGCTGGGCGGCGGCAAACGGCAATGATCTCGCTCCGGCTCGTTCCCACCACGGTCTGCCGCCGAAGCTGAGCCGCCCGCCGCTGCAACTCGTCGGTACCGGACCGGCAAATGCGCATGACGACGCGTCAGACGACGAAGAGCATTGGGTCACCCTTCCACCCGGACAACGGGTCGAAGAACTTGGCGATCTGCTCGAATGGGTCGCGAACGCCAAGCCGGATGAGACGCCGACGATCCGACAGCAGATCAGGGAACTCTATTACGATCGAGGGGACACACGCGGCGGCGATGCGCTCAATCTGGCCCTGAGCGACGCGCTCGAGGCGACCACCGACGCCGAGCGAACGGACATTTTGGAGCGCTTCGAGCCCTACACGCGCGAAGACCCTGCTCTGGCTGCCGCGGATGCAAGCGCGCTTGCCCTCGGCGTTACGCTCTTTCCCCGTTTGTTGCGCGGCCCGACGACAGTGCCGGAGGCAATACCACCCGGCGCCGGCAAAGTACGCCCCATCTATGATCCCAAGTTTTGGGATGAGCATACGGCGGTCGAACGCGGTCTCCTGCTTCATGGAGCCCGATCGAGCAGGCTTGCCTCCAATTTTCCCGTCATCGACAACGAACTCGACGGCTTGGTCACGAGCACGAAGACCATCGATCTTAGAGTGTCTGGGTATCAGAGCGAGAGTGGGCTGCGGAGCCTTCTAAATCAATACATCAGAAAACTCGCAAATTTTAACGGAAAAACATGGGGCGGCGTAACGATAACGGCACAGCAAATTAAATCCAGAGAATTAGACTTGATCATTCCGCGAGGCGTAATCACTAAAATTCAGAGAGATGTCATATTAGCCGCAAAAGAGCGCGCTCTAAGTCGTGGTGTCCGTTTGAGGGTCACGCAATTTTAGGAGATCGCAATGCATATGAGCATCTATCTAAGGAAAAATCTCGTTTTTATTCCAACCACAATCGAAACGAACGGAGCTTCCTGTATGGATATTGAGCCCGTCAGCGTTATCCCAGTAACGGATCAGGGGGAGCTTCGCCGCGCGATCGAGAATTTCCCTATCCGCGGAAATCTGTTCATGGAGCACATTCCTCGGATGACAGGCATCCTGCTTCCCACGATAGCCGCATCCGCCCGTGTAAAATCATGGTCGGCGTTTTATCGAGGGGTGTCCGCATGGAGTTTATATGACATTGACGGAATCTACCGGCTTCTGCGATGGAGGTCGGGCAGCGGCAGGGGTTTGAACCCCGATGAAGACGGGAAGATCCTCTTCACTCGGGCGATGGGATTCGATGCGATTTGCAACAGTGTCGTCGAGACCGTACAAGCCGAGGCTGCGAAGAAAAGCTAGTCTATACTTCTTCGAGGAGGCAAAATTTATTCTGCCGTGGCCTGCCGGGGTTAGTCTGCCAGGCAGTGGCTTTTTACTTTCAAGGCAATAAGTTAGGCGGAACCGTGACGCGTTCCGGCAGATCAGAACCAATCTGGCTCAGCGCGAAATCTGCCCACCCCACCAAGCCGCAGAGATGTTGAATTGATGGGGTGAGAGCTTCGCATCTGATTGCTGGTTCGCACCTTTGTTCGAAACCTCAGTCCGGGGAACTGCGCGACGCCGAAATCGCGGCTTGCAGGTCCGCAATCTCACTGAAGACACGGGTGTTATTATAAGCCGTCCGGCCTCGCTCGCCGGCAACATATCCGATTTGGCGCTCTGACGGACAAAAGCAGCCATCCGCTTTGCGGCCTATTCACTATGTCAGCAACGAGCCTGCGAGCTTCCGGCAATCGCTGCTTTGCTTCCCGCTCAGCTATCCCGGTTGGTGCCACGCAATCCTACAAACTGCGGCAGAAT
>NZ_DASZBY010000045.1:0-56859 GCF_035943795.1 Aliidongia sp.
CCTCTCTATCGCAGGCCATCGGTTGGCTCAGCTCTCAGCGTCGCATGAACCGCCGATTCCCAAAAGAGCGACTGCCCCACCCGCAAGAACACGGAATGGCAGCCTGGTGCCAAAATCCAGCCGGCGGCGCCGCCGATTCGCGCACGGCCTGGGCCGAACCCCAGCGCGGCCGCCCTCTGCCCACCCCTGCCCCCCTGTGCCCGTTATCACCCTCTCGTGCCAAAGCTCGTGCCAAACGCTCCGGGCAGCAGGGGGCACATGAGGGATTCTGCGGGTTTCAGGAGGGCACAAAAGGGCAGCTAGAAATGCATTTCGTTATGCGTACATAAGAAAAAAGCCACTGGAAACTCAACGTTTCCAATGGCTTATCTATGGTAGCGGGAGAGGGATTTGAACCCCCGACCTTGGGATTATGATTCCCCTGCTCTGACCAGCTGAGCTATCCCGCCTCAGGAGAGGCCGCGTTATCGGAAAATGGCGGGCATCTGTCAAGCATGCTCGACGGCGGCGTGATGCGCGTTCGGCGCAGGGCGGTTCCGCTTGATCCAGCCGCCGCCGATGACCCGGTCGCCGTCATAGATCACGCCGGCCTGGCCCGGGGCGACACCGGTGGGCGCGGCGGCTTCCAGGATCAGTTCGGCGTTGTCCGTGCCGGTGGCGCTAAGGCGCGCCGGCACGGGCGGCTGGGCCGAGCGCAGCTTGACCAGCACCGGACGGTCGGCAGCGCTCTCGGCCGTGCGGTCGAGCCAATTCATCTCGCCCAGGTGCACGAGGCTGGTCGCCAGCGCCTCGCGCGGGCCGACCACGACACGGGCGGTCTCCGGCTCCAGCCGGATCACGAACAGTCGGTCGGCGTTGCCGCCCAAGGCCAGGCCACGGCGCTGGCCGACGGTGAAATTGATGATGCCCTCGTGCCGGCCCAGCACGGTGCCGCCGAGATCGACCACGTCGCCCGGCGTCAGCGCGCCGGGGCGCAGCTTCGCCACCAGGCTGGCATACGAACCTTCGGGCACGAAGCAGATGTCCTGGCTGTCCGGCTTGTCGGCCACGGCCAGGCCCAGGCGCTCGGCGATGGCGCGCGTCTCGGTCTTGGTCTGGTCGCCCAGGGGGAAGCGCAGGTAATCGAGCTGGTCGCGCGTGGTGGCGAACAGGAAATAGCTCTGGTCGCGCGACGGATCGGCACCGCGGTGCAGTTCGGCGCCGCCGGCACCTTCGACCCGGCGCACGTAATGGCCGGTCGCCAGCGCATCGGCGCCCAGGTCCTTCGCCACCGTCATGAGGTCGGTGAACTTGACGGTCTGGTTGCAGCGGATGCAGGGGATCGGCGTCTCGCCGGCCAGGTAGGTATCGGCGAAATCGTCGATCACCGACTGGCGGAAGCGCGATTCATAGTCGAGCACGTAATGGGGAATGCCCAACTGCTCGGCCACCCGCGCGGCATCGTAGATGTCCTGGCCGGCGCAGCAGGCACCTTTCTTGCCGACCGTCATGCCATGGTCGTAGAGCTGCAGGGTGACCCCGATCACGTCATGGCCCTGCTCGGCCAGAACCGCCGCGGTCACCGCGCTGTCGACGCCGCCGGACATGCCGACGACGATCCGGCTCGGAGCTGCCATGACGGTCTCAGACCTCCGTTCGGGCTATTTGTTCAGCAGGTTGCGCGAGCCCGGGGGCAAGGATACGACCAGGCCGTCGAGTTCGTCGCTGATGACGATCTGGCAGCCGAGCCGCGAGGTCTTGGTCAGGCCGAACGCCAGGTCGAGCATGTCTTCCTCGTCCTCGGTCGGATCCTTCAACACTTCGAACCAGCTGGGATCGATGATCACATGGCAGGTCGAGCAGGCGAGCGAGCCTTCGCAGGCGCCTTCCAGGTCGATGCCGTGCTTGTGGGCCACTTCCAGCACGGACAGACCGTTGGGCGCGTCCACTTCGCGGCGGTTGCCTTGGGTATCAACAAAAACCATCTTCGGCATGGAACGTCTCTTCGCCAGATCGCGAACCCGAAAGTCGCGTGAATGTCATGTGAGGCTGTCGATATCCCCCAGCCGCCGCCGCAGGTAAAGCGGATTCGCTGCAGGTCTCGCCCGCCCCCGCGCCGACGTCAGCCCGCCAGCGCTTCCGCCATGAGTGCCGCGCCGGTCACGACCGAACGATCGGGCTCGAAGCCGCCCAGCACCGGAACAGCCGACAGCGAGGCAGCCTCTTCGCCGGTGACCCGGTCGAGCAGCAGGCCGACCACGTCGTCGTGTCGCCCGACGAAATCGGCCAGGCCTTCGATCCGGTCCGCCAAATCATACTCGGCCAGGCGGACCGCGCCACCATCGACCGCGATCACGCCGGCCTCGAAGCCTGCGACGCCGCGCGCGATCCAGAGATAGTTCCGGTCGCCCCGGGTTTCGAGTTCGAGGGCCAGAGCGGCGGCGACGGGGGTCTCTACCAGGCGCAGCAGATCGAGACCGGCAGCCTCGACCGCCTGCAGCATGGCGGCGCGGGCGGCGGGGCCATGGCCGAGCGGGACGGACGCCACCGCGCGCGTCACCGGCCGTTTGGCCAGCAGCGACAGGTCGCGCCGCGCCGTCGCGATCAGGGCGGCGAGCCGCTCGGTCGCCGATTTGCCGCGGGGATCCAACTGGTCGGGAATGGCGAGCAGCCCCGGATCGACCCGGGTCGCGTCGGCCAGACCGGCGGCACCCACGACCAGATCGCCGTCGGCATCATAGCCGACCGTGCCGGGCTGGAAGTCGCCGCCGGCAGCACCGGCAACGATCTCCACATTGCCGCCGACCGCGATCGCCAGGCGCAAGCCGTTCGGCCCGAGCTCAATCCCGATCGCGATGCCCTGATCCTCCAGCGGATCGGCACCGCGGCTCGGTTCCTCGATCTGGATGAGCGTGGTCATGGCTGCGGACCGATCGGGCCTGGTGCCGGATCAGACGTGGAACGACTCGCCGCAACCGCAGCGACCCTTTTCGTTCGGGTTCTTGAAGGTGAATCCCGACTGCAGCGTGTCGTCCACATAATCCATTTCGGTACCGATCAGGAACATGGTCGCCTTCGGATCGATCAGAACCACGACACCCTTGTCCTCGACCACCTCGTCGAACCGGCCCTTTTCCTCGGCATATTCGATCGTGTAGCTCATGCCCGAACAGCCGCGGCTGCGCACGCCAACACGGATGCCCAGCGCCGGCTTGTCGCGCTGCGACAGCAGTTCGCGCACCCGCGCCGCCGCTGCGTCCGTCACGTTCATCGCCTGGAACCGTGCCATCGTCGAACCGCTCCAATTTTCACGCTGCAGGACCCGAGGCTACCATCGCCGCCGGCCATCACCAAATCAGGGATCTTATGTGGCGGCTTCCAGCGCCGGCCGCAAGCCCGCGCTGCGCAGCCCAGCCACCGCGGCAATCATCCGGCCGGCGGCACGCAGCAGTTCCGCCTCGGTCGTGAAGCGGCCGAAGCCGATGCGCACTGCCGACGCGGCCGTCGCATCGTCGAGCCCGAGCGCGCTCAGCACATAGGACGGCTCGACGTCGGCCGAGGTGCAGGCCGACCCGACGGAGAGCGCCAGATCCGGGAGTGCCGCCATCAGGGCGAGCGCCGACACGCCGGCGAAGCCGACGTTGAGATTGCCCGGAATACGGTCGGTCCGATTGCCATGGACCGCGACGCCTTCCAGCGCCTCCGTCAGGCGGTCGAGGAACGAGGCCGCGAGCCCGCCCAGCCGATCGGCCTCCGCCGCCCTCTCTCGTCCGGCGATCTCGGCCGCCGCGCCCAAAGCCACGATCAACGCCGGCGCGAGCGTACCGGACCGCAGGCCCCGCTCCTGCCCGCCGCCGGAAAACAGCGGCTCCAGCCGGACGCGCGGCCGGCGGCGGACATAGAGCGCGCCGATGCCCTTGGGCGCGTAGACCTTGTGGCCCGAGATCGACATCAGGTCGATCTTCTGGGCGGTGACGTCGAGCGGAACCTTGCCGAACGCCTGGGCCGCGTCGGTATGGAACAGCGCGCCGGCGGCCCGGGCGATCGCGCCGATCGCGGCCAGGTCCTGGATTACGCCGATCTCGTTGTTGACCGCCATGACCGAGACCAGCGCGGTCCGGTCGTCGATTGCGGCGGCGAGCCGGTCGAGATCGAGCCGGCCGTCGCGATCGACCGGCAGCACAGTCAGCTCGCATCCCTCGGCGACCAGGGTGCGGCAACTCTCCAGCACGCATTTATGCTCGGTCGCGACCGTGACGAGCTTGGAGCGGCGGCTCTTCAGGAACCGGACCGCACCCTTGATCGCCAGATTGTTCGATTCGGTGGCGCCCGAGGTGAAGACGATCTCGCGCGCCTCGGCGCCGATCAACGCTGCGACCTGCTCGCGCGCCCGCTCCACCGCGTCGGCCGCCTCCTGGCCGAACGCATGGGATGTGGAATGAGGGTTGCCGAAACGCTGCACCAGGTAAGGCATCATGGCATCGACCACGCGCGGATCGGTCGGTGTCGTCGCCTGGTAATCCAGATAGATCGCGTCCGGCGGCACGCGCGCTCCGTTGATCACGCGGCACTCCTGTTCGTTCGATGGCGCAGCGCCGCCCAGGCCTCGATCAGTCGGTCCAACTCACCCTCCGTCGTGTCTCGCCCCAGGCTGATGCGGATCGCCGCGGACGCCAGGTCCGGGGCAATGCCCATGGCGGTCAGCACGTGGCTGATGCGGACCTTGCCTGACGAGCAGGCCGAGCCGGCGCTGACGCCGATGCCGGCGAGATCGAGCGCCATGACTTGGGTTTCAGCCTTCACGCCCGGCATGGCGATGCACAGCGTGTTGGCAACGCGCGATGCCGCGGCGCCGAAGACGACGGCCGCCGGATCGATCCCGACCAGCCGGGCTGCCAGGCGATCCCGCAAACCGGCAAGCCGACCGTACGGCTCCAGCTCGGCTACCGCCGCCTCGATCGCCAGGCCGAACCCGACGATGCCCGCGACATTCTCGGTGCCGGCCCGATAGCCTTTTTCCTGGCCGCCGCCGGTCGTCAGCGCCCGCAGCGGCAGCCTGGGAGCCAGGGCCAGCGCCGCCATGCCCTGGGGTCCGCCGAGCTTGTGTGCCGAGACGGTGGCGAGATCCAGCCCCAAGGCCGCCATATCGAACGGCGCCTTGCCGAGGATCTGGATCGCGTCGCAATGGACCAGCGCACCGGCCGCATGGGCCAGGCGGACGATCTCGGCGATCGGCTGCAGTGCGCCGGTCTCGTTGTTGGCGGCCATGACCGACACCAGCGCCGCGCCGTCCGCGAGCAGCCGCTCCAATGCGGCGAGATCGACGATGCCGTCCACGGTCACCGGGATCTCGACCGCGTCGGGCAGGGCGGCACGCACTGAATCATGCTCGATCGCCGAGCGAAGCACCCGGCCGTCGATCTTGAGGCCCCGCAGCGCCAGATGATTGGCCTCGGTCCCGCCCGAAGTGAAGACGATCTCGCCGCTGGCCGGCACGCCAAGAGCCTGGGCTACCTGGCGCCGCGCGGTCTCGACCCGCCGCCGGGCCGCACGGCCCTGGGCATGGACAGACGACGGATTGCCGGGTTCGCCCAGCACGTCGACCATGGCCGACAACACGGCCGGCCGAAGCGGCGTCGTGGCATTATGGTCGAGAAAGACGAAGGGGTGGACGGGCACAATCGTCATATTCGACGGCGCACCGTCTCGACCAGTTCGGGGGTCGGCTCGTCGAAGGCGACATGCGGGGCCTGGGCCTCCAACTCGTTGACGCGGGCGCGCAGGCTGGCGACCTCGTCGAGCAGCCCCTTCAGCGCGCGGGCCACCGGATCGGGCAGGTCTTCGCACGGCGTGCCGTAGGGCATGAAGCTGTCGTCGCAATGCTCGTCGCGGCCGTTGGCGCGCGACACCGGTTTCGCCGGAATTCCGACCACGGTCGTATGCGGCTCGACCGCCGAGACCACGACGGCATTGGCGCCGATCCGGGCGCCCTCGCCGACCGTGAAGCCACCCAGCACCTGGGCGCCGGACCCCACGATCACGTTATTGCCGAGCGTCGGATGGCGCTTGCCCTTGTGCAGGGTCGTGCCGCCGAGCGTTACCCCCTGATACAGCGTGACGTCGTCGCCGACCTCGGCCGTGGCGCCGATCACGACGCCCATGCCGTGGTCGATGAACAGCCGCCGGCCGATCCTGGCCCGGGGATGGATCTCGATGCCGGTCAAGGTACGGGCGACTTGGCTCAGCCACCGTGCCGGCAGCTTCAGATCGCGATGCCACAGCCAGCTGGCGACCCGATGGGCCGCTACGGCCTGGATACCCGGATAGCACAGCGCCACTTCCCAGAAAGACCGGGCGGCCGGATCGCGGGTCATCACCGCTTGGATGTCGTCACGTAGGTTTTGCAGAAACATGGGATCCCGCCATGATAGGATCGGTGAAAGCAAATGATCGCAGCAGCCATTCGCCGCCGGAACACCTTCACGCTTGCGGCAGCGTCCCTACCCTGTCACTCCATATAGTTTATCAGACCGACCCCATCAAGATTGGCAGCCCTCGACATGAGCCGTGCTAATTCCACCGCGCCCATGTCCGAGCCCGGCAACGAATTTCAGCTTTTCGGGATTGAGGGCGTGACTGCCGGAGGACTTTGCCAGCATGCCTGAGGTTATTATCAACGGCCCCGAAGGGCGGATCGAGGGTCGTTACCAGCATTCCAAGGAACCGAATGCGCCGATCGCGCTGTTGCTGCACCCGCATCCGCAGCACGGCGGGACGATGAACAACAAGATCGTCTATGCGCTGTTCCGGGCCTTCACCAAACGCGGCTTCTCCACGCTCCGCTTCAATTTTCGCGGCGTCGGCCGCAGCCAGGGCAGCTTCGATCGCGGCGAGGGCGAGCTGTCGGATGCCGCCTCGGCGCTCGATTGGCTGCAGACCTACAATCCCAATGCCGCCGGCTGCTGGATCGGCGGCTTCTCGTTCGGCGCCTGGATCGGCATGCAACTGCTGATGCGCCGGCCGGAGATCGACAGCTTCATCTCGATCGCACCGCCGGCCAGCACGTTCGATTTCTCGTTCCTGGCGCCCTGCCCCTCGTCGGGCCTGATCGTTCATGGCGAGAAGGACGACCTGGTTCCGGTCGAATCCGTGCAGAAGCTGGTCAACAAGCTGTCCCACCAGCGCGACATCAAGATCGACTACCGCATCCTCAAGGGCGCCGGCCATTTCTTCACCGACCAGATGGTCGAGCTGGAGGCCTCGGTGTCGGAATATCTCGACACCCACCTGGAATCGACCCTGATCCAGCAGCCGAAGCGCTGACGCCCCAAGCCTAGAAGACCGGCGGCCGGTCCAGCCGACCGCCGGTCAGCGCCCGCGGCACCCGCGTGGTGCCGGGGAAGCTCAGGGGCAGGCCGGCCAGGCTGCGCACCGCCAGATAACCGAACGCCTGCGCCTCCAGCGCGTCGCCGTCCCAACCTATGACGTCGACCGGTTCGACCGGCACGTTGAAGCCGGCGGCCAGCCCGTCCATCAGCGCCCGATTGTGCCGCCCGCCACCCGTGACGAGCCAGCGCAGCGGAGCCGTCGGAAGATGCCCGCGGGCCGCCAGCGCGGCCGCGACCGTGCAAGCGGCGAGCGTCGCCGCCCCATCGGCCGCATTGAGGTGGTCAGGCCGGAAGCGCGCGAAATCGTCCCGGTCGAGCGATTTGGGCGGTCGGCGCGCGAAGAACGCATGCTCCAGGAAACGCCCGACGAAGGCATGGTCGATCGTGCCGCGCCGCGCCGTCTCGCCGCCGGCATCGAACGCCGCACCCGCCTTCGCCCGCATCCAGTCGTCGATCGGTGCATTGCCGGGCCCCGTGTCGAAAGCCACGAGATCGTCGGCGCCCGGCCCGATCCAGGTGATGTTGGCGACCCCGCCGATGTTGAGGATGGCGAGCGGCTTCGCCAGGCCCGCCACCAGGGCCCGGTGATAGACCGGAACGAGCGGGGCGCCCTCGCCCCCGGCCGCGACGTCGGCCGTGCGGAAATCGGAAACGACGGGAACGCCGGTCAGCCGCGCCAGCAGGCCGCCATCGCCGATCTGCCAGGTCCGGCCCTGGTCCGGCCGATGCAGGATGGTATGGCCGTGAAAACCGATCAGGTCGACGTGGTCGAGGCCGTGATCCGCCCGCAGCCGACCCACCGCCTCGGCGTGCAGCTCCGTCAGGCGACGCTCGACCGTGCGGATTTCTTCCGTCGCCACCGTCTGCCCCAGGATGGCGCGCAGCGCATCACGGAAATCGCCCGGGTACGGCACGGTCAGCGACGGGCCGGTCGCGACCCGGTCGAGGCCGTCGGTGTCCACCAGGGCCGCATCGATGCCGTCGAGCGAGGTGCCGCTCATCAGACCGATCGCCCTCATGCCGTGCCCGCTCATCGTCCCGCCCTTCCGAAAGCCCGAAGGCCCGTGCTAAACCGCTTTGCCCGGCCCCGAGCCGGCGCCTTCATTCTCCGGACGATCATGACCGAACCCACGTCGCTGCTCCTGAAGACCCTCGTCGATCGCGGCCATTTCCACCAGTGCACGGATATCGAGGCACTGGACAAGGCCGCCAGCGAAAAGATCGTCACCGGTTATATCGGCTTCGACTGCACGGCGGACAGCCTGCATGTCGGCAGCCTGACCCAGATCATGACCTTGCGCCGGATGCAGCAGGCCGGGCACAAGCCGATCGTGCTGATGGGCGGCGGCACCACACGCATCGGCGACCCGTCCGGCAAGGACGAGGCGCGCTCGCTGCTGACCGACGAGCAGATCGCCCACAACATGGCCGGCATCCGCAAGGTGTTCAGCCAGTACCTGACCTTCGGCGACGGCCCGACCGACGCGGTGATGGTCAACAACAATGACTGGCTGGATGGGCTGCAGTACATCGCGTTCCTGCGCGACTACGGCCGGCACTTCTCGGTCAACCGCATGCTGAGCTTCGACAGCGTGAAGCTGCGGCTCGAGCGCGAGCAGCCGCTGTCGTTCCTCGAATTCAACTACATGATCCTGCAGGCCTATGATTTCGTCGAGCTGGCGCGCCGGCTCGATTGCAGCGTGCAGTTCGGCGGGTCGGACCAGTGGGGCAACATCGTCAACGGCGTCGAGCTCGGCCGCCGGGTGCTGGGCCGCGAGCTCTACGGCTTCACCTCGCCGCTCCTGACCACCGCGTCGGGCGCCAAGATGGGCAAGTCGGCCTCGGGTGCGGTCTGGCTGAACGCCGACAAGCTGGGCGCTTACGAGTTCTGGCAATATTGGCGGAACACCGAGGATGACGACGTCGCCCGCTTCATGAGGCTGTTCACCGAACTGCCGCTCGACGAGATCGCCCGACTGACGGCGGAGAACGGCCCCGGCATCAACGACGCCAAGAAGGTGCTGGCGAACGAAGTGACGGCGATGGCCCATGGCCATGCCGCCGCCGAAGCCGCGGCCGAGACCGCGCGCCGGGTGTTCGAAGAAGGGGCGACGGGCGAGGGCATGGCCCGGATCGAGGTCGCGAAGACCGACCTCGACGGCGGCATCGCCGTGGTCGAGCTGTTCGTGCGCGCCGGCCTCGCGGCTTCGAACGGCGAGGCCCGCCGGTTGATCAAGGGGGGCGGCGGCCGGATGAACGACGTCGCCTTGACCGACGAGCGTCATAATGCCGGCGCCGCAGACGTCACCGCGGAGGGCGTGATCAAGTTGACGGCCGGGAAGAAGCGGCATGCGCTGATTGTTCCGGTCTAATTCCCGTCGTTCATGAATCCTGAAGGATGTTCGCTTCACACTGCGACCCGCATAGATAGATACCGCGGGGCTCGACGCGTGCCCGGGGCAGACGATCCGGCGGACACGCGGCCGGAACAGAACGTTCATTCGCGGATCGCCTACGGTTCATGTCCCAGGATCTTCTCGAAGCTCTCAAGGCGCATACCCTTTGGCTGCGCGGGCGCGGCGGCACCAGGCTCGACAAGCCGTGGGCCGATTTCGCCGGCGTCAGCTTCACCGGCTGCACGCTGACCCGCGCCCGCCTGCCCGGCGCGCGCTTCGACTATGCCGATATCAGCAGTGGTGATTTCGAAGGGGCCGATCTGTTCGCGTCGAGCTTCGACAGCGCCACGCTGTTTCGGGCGAATTTCCGCGGTGCCGACCTGCGCGGGGCCAATTTCAAGAACGCCATGCTGGCCGAGGCCGATTTCACCGGCGCCGATCTCACGGGCGGCCTGCTGTTCGATGCCCGGCCCGGCGATCGCAAGATGACCGACCAGCTCGGCCGCCGCACCGGCGCCGATCTCAGCAACGCCGACCTCTCCATGGCCCATGGCGGCGGCGCCGCCTTCAAGGGCGCGCTGCTGGCCGGCGCCATCCTGCGCGGCGTCGACCTGTCCGGCGCCAATCTGCGCGGGGTCGATTTGACCGGCGCCGACCTGACCGACGCCAACCTGGACGGCGCCGATCTGCGGGCGGCCGTACTCACCGCCGCCGACCTGACCAATTGCTCGCTGGTCGACGCCAATGTCGAGCATTCCACCGGCCTCAGCCCCGAGGACGGCCCGCGCAAGCGGCTGGATCCGGACCTGCGCCTTGCGATCGCCCGCCATTGCACCTGGGCTCAGACCTTCGGTGCCAAGGGCGGCCAGGCGAACTTCACCGACCAGGACCTGCGCGGCTTCGTGCTGGCGAACCTCGACCTGTCGGCCGCCGTGTTCAAGGGCGCCAACCTCGATGGCGTCAACATGCGCGGCGGCAATTTCCTGCTGTGCGACTTCACCGACGCGCATCTGGCGAACTGCGACCTGACGCGCGCCCAGATGCGCGGCACCTGCCTCAAGAATGCAACCCTCGAGGGCTCCGACCTCAGCGAAGCCGATTTCACCGAGGCGGACATCCTGAACCACGAACGCAAGCCGACCGGCCGAAAATGGCCGGCCAACCTGCTGAGCGCACGCCTGATCAACTGCAAGGTCACGGGCGCGCGGTTCGACGGCGCCAACATGATCGGCGCCGACGTCACCAACACCGATCTGTCCGTCGCCTCGCTCGCCGGGGTGCGACGGTAGCCTTCCGCCGAGCTACGGTTTCTCCCCCGCCGGCGGCTCGACCCGCGGGTCCGAGATCGACGAGGCCGGTGCGTCGAACAGGAACAGCCGGCGCAGGAAGCCCGGCGCGAGCGCGCTCAGCGGATTGACGTTGATCTGGGGATCGTCCAGCGAACCCGACAGTCGGTAGTTCGCGGCGAACAGGCCGGTGCCCTCGCCCCCGGTGATCAGGTCGCCCAGCAACGGGATGTTGTTGAGGATACTGTTCAGCGTATAGGCCGGCACCAGGGTGCCGCTGAGGTCGATCAGGTCGTGATCGAGGTCGACCCAGCCGTCGGCATTGATGCCGATGGCACCGCCGGACGCGTGGGCGTCGCGCAACGTCAACCGGCCGCTCTTCAAGGTGAAATCGCTCTTGAACACCGCGAACGGCAGACCGTCGCCGGACAGCAGGCTGGCGATCGAGGTCAGCGACGCGACCGACAGGACGCGGGCCATGAACGGCGCCCGGATCACCCGATAGTCCGTCGCCTCGGCCTTGCCGGCATAGCGGCGCACGTCCCCGTCGGCGACGGCGTTGCCGCCGACCTTGAACTTGCCGCCGACCAGGTTTTCCGACACGTCGAACACCGTGAGCAGGGCGCCGAAATCGTCGGTCTCGAGCGCGAAGCCGCCGCCCGCTTCGATGCGATCCAGGTGGAATGAAGCTCTCCCCTTGGCGCCCAGCTGACCGTCGAGCTTGCCGTATTCGAGCCGGTTGTGGGCGATCAGGCCGTCGAAAACGATGCCGCGCATCTCGCGCTTCGGCCCCAGGATCAGATGGTCGGTCGACGCCGCGATGGCGAGCGTCGGCCCCTCGTCCTTCGCCTTGTCGTCCGGACTGGCCTCGCCCAGCTTTTTCAGCAAGGGTCCGATATCGATCGCGGGTCCCTTGCCGCGGATCACCCAGGTTCCTTCGGGTGCCCGCTCGACCGAACCGGTCGCGTCGGTGCCGCCCAGCTTGAGGCGCGTCAGATCGGCCCGCCGGATCTGCCCGCCTTCCAGGCTCATGGTCGCGTCGAGATCGAGATCGCCGGCGGTGGCCTTGAGCGGGGCGAGCGTGCCGATGACGCCGTCCACCATGTCGAAGCCGACGGTGGCGCGGCCGGCGACGCCGGCGGCCTTGGTCCAGCCGACGGTATCGATGGTCAGGCGCGAGGGGGTCAGATCGAACGTCGCATCGACCCGGGAACGATGATCGTCGAATACCTGGTAGGTCACATCGACGCCGGCCGGCCCATGCAGGATGGTCGGGATCGGATCGATGCCGAACCGCTGGCGCGCACGATCGTCCACGATCGCCTTGGCGTGGACCTGGCTGCGCGCGGCCAGCTTGCCGCCGAGCCGCTCGACCCAGCGCGCCTCGGTCGGCACGCCATCGAGCTTGCCGGTGCCGTCGAGCGTCAGCGCGGACTTGTCGAGCGTGAGCGAGAAACGACCCTCGGTAACGTCGCGGTCGAACACCGCCTTCTTGACCCCCAGATCGGCGAGTTCGGCCTTGGCGGCATACTCGATCTCGTCGAAACCCAGGTCGCGTTTCAGCGGCATGGCCAGATGCAAGGTTCCGTCGGCCGTGCCCGCCGTCCGCTTTGGCTCCAGTCCGATCTTCCGGGCATAGCCCAGCGGCTTCTGGTCGAGCACCGTCAGCACGTCCGGCACGGGTCCCTGGATACCGACGTCGATCGTCATGTGCTGCACGTCGGCATCGAACTGGTCGATCCGGATCGCCCCCTGGGGCACGTGCAGGCCGAGCAGACCACCCGAGGAGACGGCGAAATCCATCGCGTCCTGGGTGAAGTCGATCTGGGCGTCGACGCCCTGCAGCTTTGGCAGGCCATGCAGATAATCGACGGTGAAGCCGGTCAGCCCCATGCGGCCCTTGAAGGTGATGCCGCTCAGCCGCAGGGGAAACTGCTCGAGTGCCGCGGTCGCGGTCAGGTCCAGCCGGTCGATCTTGCCGGCCGACAGGTTCGCGACGATCCATTCCCGCGCGTGTTCGGCCAGCCCGTCCGGCCAGGTCTTGGCCAGCCGATCCATCGTCATGCCGGTGATGGTGAGGCCGCCGGTCAGCGGCAGGTTGTCGGCCGATGGTTCGGCCAGGGCCGGCTGCACGCCGTCGAGCGTCGCGTGGGCATCGAGCACGGGCCCGTTCATGTCGAGGCGCAAGCGGCCGAGCGTGAGGCGGCGATTGGCAGGGTCGTAGTCGGCCTCGACATTCAGCGCCTTGACGGCGAGCTGCCCTCCGGCGAGTTGCGGGTCGACCACCGCGCCGGCGCCGCCGACCAGGCGGAAATGCACGTCGCCCAGGCGGCCGGCGAACAGGCGCGCGCGACCGTCGAGCGTACCCGATAGGGGCAAGCGGATCTCGGACGCGATCGCCAGCTCCGGCGGCAAGGCCGACGCCCATTTCGCCGGATCCAGGCCATCGAGCGCCAAACCGAACTGCGCCTGGTCCGTTGCGTTATCGTAATGAACATGGCCGGATACTTTGGTGGCGCCCTCGCCCAGCCCCAAACCGGCCGAGGTTTCGCCCGACAGGCCGTCCGGCGTGCGCGTCAGGTCGAGCTCGCCGTCGGTCACGTGCCAGATCACCTCGTTTTCCCGGTCGTCGACCGTGACCGACGCCTGGAGGATCGAAACCTGGTTCAACAGGCGCAGGGGATCGTTCGGCTGCGGCTTGCCGGCGAAACCGTGCAGCAGCGCGATCAGCGAGTCGGGTGGCGGGGCTGCCGCCGGCTCTGCGGGGGCCGATGGCGTGCCCTGGCCCAGATCGACCCCGATCGATCCGCCCGCCGTGCGCAGGATCTGCAGTTTCGGGCCGATGAGCGAGATCCGGGTCGGCTCGACCCGGCCGGCCAGCACGCCGCGCAACGCGACCGTGACCGACAGTTTCGGCAGGGACACGACGGTGATGCCGGCAAGATCGGTCACGCGCACGCCGGTCGCGACCAGTTCCGCGGTCGATTGCCCGGCGATCCAATTGAGCGATGTCCGATCGATCTCGACCGCCAGCGGATCGGACTGGGTATTGAGCCAGGCGACCAGCTCCGGCTTCAGGAAACCCAGTTCGAGGGGGCCGGATTGCAGCCGGAGCGCCAGAATCCCGACGCAGAGCAGCGCCAGGGCGACCAGGCCGCCGACACCTTCGAGCAGCCAGAGCAGCAGATGGGTCCAGAAGCGGCGGCGAACGCGCAATGAGGGCGTCTCGGCCGGATCGGTCGAGTCCTCGGCCGATCTCGTCTCCGCCTCGTCGTTCATCGTGGATAGTCGTGCCCTGCCGGCGCAGCCGACGCAAGGGTTGCGTCGCACACCGGGCCGCTTGCGATGAAGCCCGCCGGGCGCTACGTCAGGGAGCCACAAGAGGAACCGGGATGTCCCTGCCTTTCACGCTGGCCGAACGGGTGCACAAGGCACGCCTGCCGGCACCGGCCGATATCGCCCAGGCCGAGACCGAATGGGAGCGATGGGCCGCGGCCGGTGCCGCTGTCGACGAATCGCTCGGCCGCGCCATGGCGGCGGTCGCGGCGGATCCAACGGCGCGCGCGTGGCTCGACGCCGTGTTCGGCAATTCGCCCTACCTGACGCGGCTGGCACTGCGCGAGCCGGCAGTGGTGCTGGCTACCCTGACCGATGGCGCCGAGGCAGCCCTCGCGGCGGCGCTCCAGGGACTGGAGGCGTTGACCGGGCATGAGCCGCGCGGCGACACCATGGCGCAGCTGCGCGTCGCCAAGCGCCGTGCCGCCCTGGTCATCGCGCTGGCCGACATCGCGGAAATCTGGCCCCTCACCCGGGTCACCGGCGCGCTGAGCGCGCTCGCCGATGCGGCGCTGAAGGCGGCCTGGCGCCATCTGCTGGTCGGCACCGCCAAGCTCGGACAATTGGCGCTCGCCCATCCGGACGACCCCGAACGCGATTGCGGGGTGATCGTGCTGGGGATGGGCAAGCTGGGCGCCCACGAGCTCAATTATTCCTCGGACATCGATCTCATCATCCTGTTCGATGCGGACCGGATGGATTACCGCGGGCGCGACGACGTCCAGAGCCTGATGGCGCGGCTGGCCCGCGACCTGGTCAAGCTGCTGGAGGAACGGACCGCCGATGGCTACGTCTTCCGCACCGACCTGCGCCTGCGCCCCGACCCGGCCTCGACACCGCCCGCAGTCTCGGTCGCGGCGGCCGAAGGCTATTACGGCAGCGTCGGCCAGAACTGGGAACGGGCCGCCATGATCAAGGCGCGGCCCGTCGCCGGCGACATTCCGGCCGGCCAGGCCTTCCTGAAGGCGCTCGGGCCGTTCATCTGGCGCAAGCACCTGGATTTCGCCGCGATCCGCGACATCCATTCGATCAAGCGGCAGATCGACGCGCGCCATGGCGCGCCGGCGCCCGGCCTCGCTGGCCACAACATCAAGCTGGGCCACGGCGGCATCCGCGAGATCGAGTTCTTTGCCCAGACCCAGCAGCTGATCTGGGGCGGCCGCGAACCCGCGCTGCGCAGCCCCGGCACGATCGAGACGCTGGAAGGCCTGGTGGCGGCCGGCCGGCTGGCCGACCCGATCGCCGACGACCTTGCCCATGCCTACCGGGTGCTGCGCCGGGTCGAGCATCGGCTGCAGATGATCGAGGACGCGCAGACCCACAGCCTGCCGACCGATCCCAAGGCGCTCGACCGGCTCGCGATCTTCCTCGGTTTTCAGGATGCCGCGCGGTTCGCCGCCGACCTGGGCCAGGAACTGTCGGTCGTGCGCCGGCATTTCGCCGAGCTGTTCCGCGGCGCCCCGACGCTGTCGGCGGAAGGCAACCTGGTGTTCACCGGCAAGGAAGTCGACCCGGACACGCTCGCGACGCTCAAGACCATGGGGTTCAGGTCGCCGACCCCGGTCGCCGCTGCGATCCGCGGCTGGCATCATGGCCGCATCCGCGCCACGCGCAGCAGCCGCGCCCGCGAGTTGCTGACCGAATTGACCCCGGCCCTGCTGCGCGTGCTGGGCAAGACCGCCGACCCGGATTTCGCCTTCACCCGGTTCGACGAGTTCCTGGGCCGGTTGCCGGCCGGCGTGCAGCTGTTCTCGCTGTTCCAGCATCATCCGGACCTGCTGCAGCTGGTCGCCGAGATCATGGGCGAGTCGCCGCAGCTCGCGGTCCAGCTGGCCCGCCGCCCGCTCCTGCTCGACGGCGTGATCAGCGGTGCCTTCTTCATCCCGCTGCCCAACGACGAACGGGGCTTGCGCCGCGCGCTGACCCGCGACCTGGGCCTGTCGGTGGCGCGTGCCGGCGACTATGAGGACGTGCTCGACCTGACCCGGCGCTGGGCCAACGACCGCAAGTTCCAGATCGGCGTCCAGCTGCTGCAGGGCCGTATCGAGGGCGCGCGCTCCGGCCGGCATTTCTCCGCCGTGGCCGACATCGTGATCGCGGCCCTGCTGCCGCGGGTCGAAGAGGAATTCGCCCGCCAGCACGGCCAGATTCCCGGCGGCCGTTTCGTCGTGCTGGGACTGGGCAAGCTCGGCAGCTTCGAATTGAACCAGCTGTCGGACCTCGACCTGATCTTCGTCTATTCGGTGCCGGACGATGCCGACACCTCGGACGGGCCGAAGCCGCTGGCCTATACGACCTATTACGCACGCCTGGGCCAGCGGCTGATCAACGCGCTGCAGGCGCCGACGGGCGAGGGCAATCTCTACGAGGTCGACATGCGGCTCCGGCCGTCGGGCAATGCCGGACCGATCGCATCCAGCCTCGACGGGTTCCTGAAGTACCATGCCGACCAGGCCTGGACCTGGGAGCGCATGGCGCTGACCCGTGCCCGCGCCGTGGCGGGCGAGGCCGGCTTCGCCCGCGAGGTCGAGGCGGCGATCGGGGGCATCCTGACCAAGCCGCGCGATCCGGACCGCCTGCTGCTCGACGTCGACGACATGCGGATCCGCATCGAGAAGGCCCACCCGAAGCCAAAGCCCTGGGATGCCAAGCACCGGCGCGGCGGGCTGGTCGACCTGGAATTCATCGCGCAGTACCTGCAACTGCGGGTCGGGCCGGAAGATCCGGGCGTGCTGGCGACCGCGACGGCCGTGGCGTTCCGCCAGCTGATCGCGGCCCGCCGGATCGATCCGGAAATCGGTGCCGAACTGCTCGAGGGCCTATATTTCTGGCATCAGGTGCAGGGCGTGCTGCGCGTTGCGCTCGGCAAGGAAGCCGAGCAGAGCGGCGCGCCGGACCTTCTGGCCCGCGCGCTGGCCCGGGCGACCGGCACCAAGGACGCCACCCAAGCGCACGACCGGCTGGACGAGATGGCAGCGCGCGGCCTTGCCCTCTACGAACGGGTGGTCGCCCGCCCCGCTGCCGCACTGCGGCTCGCCGACCCAGACCATCAACCGACGGAGATCAAGCTACCATGAGCCTCAGCATCGGCGACAAGGCCCCGGATTTCACGCTGCCGACCGACGGCGGCGGCACGATCGGCCTCGCCGGCCTCAAGGGCAAGAAGGTCATCCTGTATTTCTACCCCAAGGATGACACGCCGGGCTGCACCAAGGAGGCCTGCGGCTTCCGCGACGCCCTGCCGGACTTCGGCAGCGTGGACGCGGTCGTGATCGGCGTGTCCAAGGACACGGCCGCGAAGCACGACAAGTTCAAGAAGAAGTACGAGCTGCCGTTCACGCTGGGCGCCGACGTCCACGGCACAGTGACCGAGGCCTACGGGTGCTGGGTCGAGAAGAGCCTGTACGGCAAGAAATACATGGGCATCGATCGCGCGACCTTCCTGATCGACGGCGACGGTGTGCTGCGGGGCATCTGGCACAAGGTCAAGGTCGACGGTCATGTCGACGCGGTGCTGCAAGCGGCCAAGGCGCTCTGAACCGCGTGGCGGCGAGCCTCGTCGACGGTGCGGTCGAGATCCTGCGGACCGCCGCCCCGGCCGAGAAGATCCGGCTGACCCATGCGCTCGCCGACCGATGGCGGGCCGGCGGGATCGAGCTCGGTGCCGGTCCGCCGCCGCCCGACCGGCCGGCGCGACCGGCGGCACCGGCGTTGCTGCTGCCGCGCGACATGCCGAAGCGCCGCTCCGGCGGTGGCCTGCCCAGCCGAGTGGCCCTGCTGCACGCGCTGGCCCATATCGAGCTGAACGCGCTCGATCTGGTCTGGGACCTGGTCGCCCGCTTCGCAGATCCGGCCTTGCCCCGGGAATTCTGGAGCGACTGGGTCAAGGTGGCCGACGAGGAAGCGACCCATCACGGCCTGCTGGCCACGCGGCTCGCCGACCTGGGCGCCGCCTACGGTGACCTGCCGGCCCATGACGGGCTGTGGCAGGCGGCGGAGGCGACGGCCCATGACCTGCTGGCACGCCTCGCCATCGTGCCGCTGGTGCTGGAAGCGCGCGGGCTGGACGTCACGCCGCAGATGATCCTGGGGCTCGACCGGTTCGGCGATACGGCGAGTGCCGACGTGCTGCGCGTCATCTATCGCGACGAGATCGGCCATGTCGCCATCGGCCGGCGCTGGTTCGACGCGGTCTGCGCGACCCGGTCGCTCAATCCGGAACCGACCTGGCAGGACCTGGTGCGCCGCCATTTCAAGGGCGCGCTGAAGCGCCCGTTCAACACCGAGGCGCGCGACCTGGCCGGCCTGCCGGCGGATTTCTACGAACCGCTGGCGGCCTTGATTGACGGGGAAAGGGCCTAATGCGCCTGACCTTCCTCGGCACCGGCGATGCGTTCGGCAGCGGTGGGCGGCTCAATACCTGCTTCCACCTGGATCGCGGCGCTGCCAGCCTGCTGATCGACTGCGGTGCCTCCAGCATGATCGCGATCCGCCGTGCGGGTGTCGATCCGAACGCCATCGCCACTATCCTGATCAGCCATCTGCATGGCGACCATTTCGGCGGCCTGCCGTTCTTCATCCTCGATGCGCAGCTGGTCAGCCGGCGGACGACACCCCTGACCCTGGTCGGGCCGCCCGGCCTCGCCGAACGCCTCGACCGGCTGATGGAGGCGATGTTCGCCGGCTCGAGCAAGGCCGCGCGCAAGTTCGCGGTCACGGTGGTCGAGCTGGAGCCCGGCACGCCCGAGACCATCGACGACCTGACCGTGACCGGCTTCGAGGTCCTGCACCCGAGCGGCGCGCCGTCGTTGGCTTTGCGACTGGCGGCCGATGACCAGGTCATCGCCTATACCGGCGACACCGAATGGGTGCCGGCGCTGATCGACGCCGGCCGGAACGCCGACCTGCTGATCGCCGAGGCCTATTTCTACGATCGTCCGGTCCGCTTCCACCTGGACTACGCGACGCTCCAGTTCCATCTGCCGGAGATCGGCGCCAAGCGGGTCATCGTCACCCACATGTCGCCCGAGATGCTGGACCGGGTCGCGGAACTGGGTATCGACGCCGCCGAGGACGGGCTGGCGATCGAGATCCCTTAGGCACCCGCCCGCATGGTCTGCTGGGCAAATGCCGTCAGCAAAGCCAGCCCTTCCGGCCAGGCACCAAGGCCGCTCTGGCCGTTGATGTGACCGACGGGACCGATTTCCACGATGCGGCTGCCCCATTCGCCGGCTTTCGCGTGCGCATGGTCGAGCGTTCCGTAAGGGTCGTCGGAACTGGCGACGATGAGCGAAGGACATCGAAGATCGCCGACGGGCGTCTTCGCAAAAGCTGCGGCCTCGGTCGGGAATGCCGGGGAATCCGGGTCCGGAACGGCGACGAGAAAGGCGCCCGCGATGGGGAGGGACGAAGCGCGTTGCCAATGGATGACCAGCAGGCACGCGAGGCTGTGGGCCACGAGCACCGGCGGCCCGTTGGCCGCCGCGACCGCCCGGTCCAGCGCGGCGAGCCAGTCATCGAGATCGGGTCGATCCCAATCCCGCGGCCGGAAGCGGCGCATTTGCGGATTTCCCATTTCCCAATGGGATTGCCAGTGGGTCTCGCCCGATCCGCCGATGCCAGGGAGAATGATGAATTCGGTCATGGATTCCTCTCGTTTCACCGAAGGATTTTGTCGGCATCCCGGCGCAGTTGGAATGCGAAGCCATCGGGAAACGCGCGTTTTCTCCGATGAATTCAAACCAGGAAGCCTGAAAAAGCCGGTCTGTCTTCCACGCGCCCCTGCCCTCCATGCCCTTGCATCGATGGGCTCGAACGTTATTAGTGGCGGATTCTCACGCGTTGCCGGCCGGAGCGGAGCCAATGCTCGACGCCAAGAACCTGTTCACCTATTCCAAGTTCTGGGCGAAGCGCTTTGGACCGGCGCCGTTCCTCCCGATGAGCCGCGCCGAAATGACGGCGTTGGGCTGGGACAGCTGCGACGTCATCATCGTGACCGGCGACGCCTATATCGACCATCCGAGTTTCGGCATGGCGATCATCGGCCGGCTGCTGGAGGCCCAGGGTTTCCGCGTCGGCATCATCGCGCAGCCCGACTGGACCAGCGCCGAAGCGTTCAAGGAGCTGGGCAAGCCGAACCTGTTCTTCGGCGTCACCGCCGGCAACATGGACAGCCTGGTCAACCACTACACGTCCGACCGGCGGCTGCGGCACAACGACAGCTATACGCCCGATGGTGCCATGGGCAAGCGGCCGGACCGCGCCGTGCTGGTCTATAGCCAGCGCTGCCGCGAGGCGTTCAAGGACGTGCCGATCGTGCTGGGCGGCATCGAGGCGTCGCTGCGCCGGATCGCGCAATATGATCATTGGTCGGAAAAGGTGCGCCGCTCGGTCCTGGTCGATGCCAAGGCCGACATCCTGGTCTATGGCAATGCGGAGCGCGCGATCTGCGAGATCGCCCATCGCGTGGCCGCCGGCGAACGGGTGCGCGAGATCCGCGATATCCGCGGCACCGCCTTCCTGGTCGACAGAGTGCCGGACGGTTTCACCGTGGTCGCGCCCGACCTGGTCGACGAGGCCGTGCCGGAACTGACCGCCGACAGCGGCCCGTGGGTCGTATCGGAAAGCCTGCGCAAGACCCCGGCGCCGACCGGGCCGGACTTGGATGTGCTGGACCTGGACGAACTGGACCTGGACGAACTGGACCTGGACGAGAATGGCGAGCGGGTGGCGCCCGATGCGGCGGCGCTCGCGCGCTCCCGCCCCGATCCGTCGGCCACCGTGGTGCGCCTGCCGGCGTTCGAACAGGTCAAGGACGACAAGATCCTCTATGCCCACGCGTCGCGCATCCTGCACCAGGAGAGCAATCCCGGGAACGCACGCCCGCTGGTGCAGCGCCATGGCGACAAGGAACTGTGGCTGACCGCGCCGCCGATCCCGCTCCAGACGCCGGAGATGGACGGGGTCTACGACCTGCCTTATGCCCGGGCGCCGCATCCCGCCTATGGCGACGCCAAGATCCCGGCCTGGGACATGATCCGTTTCTCGGTCAACATCATGCGCGGCTGCTTCGGCGGCTGTTCCTTCTGCTCGATCACCGAGCATGAGGGCCGCATCATCCAGAGCCGCTCGGAAACCTCGATCCTGCGCGAGATCGAGGAGATCCGCGACAAGGTCGAGGGCTTCACCGGCGTCATCTCCGACATCGGCGGCCCGACCGCGAACATGTACCGGCTCGCCTGCAAGGATAAGAAGATCGAGGCAGTGTGCCGCCGGCCGTCCTGCGTCTATCCGGACATCTGCAAGAACCTCAACACCGACCATCAGCCGCTGATCGAGCTGTATCGCAAGGCGCGGGCGATCAAGGGCATCAAGAAGATCCATGTCGCGTCCGGCCTGCGCTACGACCTCGCGGTCAAGAGCCCGGAATACATCAAGGAGCTGGTGACCCACCATGTCGGCGGGTACCTCAAGATCGCGCCCGAGCATACCGAAGACGGGCCGCTATCCAAGATGATGAAGCCCGGCATGGGCGCCTACGACCGGTTCAAGGAACTGTTCGACAAATACGCCAAGGAAGCCGGCAAGCAGTATTACCTGATCCCGTACTTCATCGCGGCCCACCCGGGCACGACGGACGAGGACATGATGAACCTGGCGCTCTGGCTGAAGCGCAACAAGTTCCGCGCCGACCAGGTCCAGACTTTCCTGCCCTCGCCCATGTCCTTGTCGGCGACCATGTTCCATACCGAGCAGAATCCGCTCCGCCCGATCCGGCGCAAGGACGGCGAGACCGTATTCTCGGCGCGCGGCCTGAAGCAGCGGCGGCTGCATAAGGCGTTCCTGCGCTACCACGACCCGGAAAACTGGCCGACCTTGCGCGACGCGCTGAAGGCGATGGGCCGCGCCGACCTGATCGGCCCGGGCGCCCACCAACTGGTGCCCGCCTGGCAGCCGCCGGGCACCGGCAAGGGCGCGCCCTCGACCCGACCGACCAGCCGCAAGCCGGGCGGCACCACGCCGTTCATGCAGCAACCGGCAAAGGGTGGGCGGAAGGTGGGACCAGGCGAGCGGGCGCGGCGGGGGTAGGACCCTGCTCAGGGATTGCCCTCGTAGTTCATCCAGTCGGAGTTGGTCACGGTGGTCTCCCATCGGCTGGAGGCCAGGGACGAGGCGCGAAAGTTTTCGAGAAATGTGCGGACCTGCTCGTAAGTCAGCGGCAGGACCATGCCTTGCGTCGCGGCATCAAAATCCGGCTCGGTTAAGAAGGCGGCATATCCAAGCCAGACGAAGGAGACCTGGAGCTTCTGCCGGCGAACGGCGGCGTCGATCTGGCCTGCGGTATAAAAGGGCGATGCCCCGTAACCGATGACGAGCGCCGTCTGTAGTCTTTGCGCATACCGGCGGCCTGCCTGCCGCAAGCGAAATCTCTCGATCAGACCCATCTGGCCATGCCATCCGCTCGGGGTTCGATGACGCCATGTTCCGCGTTTCGTCAGCAACCTCATCTTATCGTCGATTCTGGGTTTTGTGGAGATTACGCACTCAGTGGACTCCACAGCGCGCCGGTTATTCTGTCGAACGACCGGAGTTCGCCGCGCTCATCGCTTTTCCCGCCACCGCAGTGGCTTCTTGGTCTGCTAGCTCTTTCCGTCGTCATGACCGGGCTCGACCCGGTCATCCACGCGGCGCGGCAGAGCAATTTCAGGCCTGACGCCGCCACAGTCTCGACCGACTATGGTTGAGATCAATCCAGATCACTGACCGCCCCCTCGACACCCTTCAGCCGTGAAGCGAGCGAGGCTTCCAGGAACAGGTCGATGTCGCCGTTCAGCACGGCGCCGGAATTGCCGGTCTCGGCGCCGGTGCGCAGGTCCTTGACCATCTGGTAGGGCTGCAGCACGTAGGACCGGATCTGGTGGCCCCAGCCGATCTCCGTCTTGGTCGCATTCAAGGCATCGGCCGCGGCCTCGCGCTTCTGCAACTCGGCCTCGTAGAGGCGGGCGCGCAGCATGTCCCAGGCGACCGCGCGGTTGCGGTGCTGCGACCGGTCCTGCTGGCACGACACGACGATGCCGGACGGGATATGGGTGATGCGGATCGCACTGTCAGTCTTGTTGACGTGCTGGCCGCCTGCGCCCGACGCCCGGAACGTATCGATGCGGCAATCCTTTTCCTGGACGTCGACCTCGATCTTGTCGTCGACCACCGGATAGACCCAGGCGGACGCGAAGCTGGTCTGGCGCCGTGCCTGGCTGTCGAACGGCGAGATGCGCACCAGGCGGTGCACACCGCTCTCGGTCTTCAGCCAGCCATAGGCGTTCGTGCCGATGAACTTGAGCGTGGCGGACTTGAGCCCGGCCTCTTCGCCCGGGCTTTCTTCCAGCCACTCGGTCTTGTAGCCGTGGTCCTCGGCCCAGCGCGTGTACATGCGCACGAGCATCAGCGCCCAATCCTGCGCCTCGGTCCCGCCGGCACCGGCATGGATTTCGATGTAGCAGTCGTTGGCGTCTGCATCGCCCGACAGCAGGCTTTCCAGCTCGCGCTTGGCCACTTCGGCCTTGAGCGTCGCGAGATTGGCCTCCGCTTCGGTCACCAGCTCGGGCTCGTTCTCGGCCTCGGCCAGCTCGATCATCTCGAGCGCGTCGGCCAGTTGCGCCTCGATCTTGCGATAGCCGTTGATGGCATTGTCGAGCTTGTTGCGCTCGCGCATCACCTCCTGTGCGGCGGCGGCGTCGTTCCACAGGTTCGGGTCTTCGGCCTTGGCGTTCAGCTCATCGAAACGACGGAGAGATTTCTCCCAGTCAAAGATGCCTCCTCAGCAGGGCCAACGACGAGCGGATCTCGTCGGCCACCGCTAGAATTTCCGCACGCATGCGTCACTCCATGGGTCAAATTGGTTCGCCCGTACGGCAACCGCCGCCGGACCGGAACCGGGTTTCTAATACAGTCCGCCCGTCCCCGTCGATGGTGCCGTGGCGGGACGCGGCGGCGGCGGGAGGGGCGAGGCCGAGGTCGGGGCCTGCGGCGGTGGCGGCACGGCACCGCCCAGGGTCGCGGGCAGGCCCCCGTTACCGGGCTGCGACATCGCGCCCGCGACGGCGCCCGGCGGTGGCAATTGCTGGGGTTGGCCCACGCTCGACGCCGACTGATCGTCCATCGGCGGATTGCTCTGGTCGACATCCCCGATCGAGCCCGGTTCGATCCCGCCGCCGTCGACGACCTGGTCGCTGGGGCTGGGCTCGGTGCCGGGCTTGAAGGCTTCCCAGATCACGTTGCGCTCGCCGCCCTCGGCCAACTGCCCGGTCGCCGCATTGACCCGCACCAGGCGCACGCCCGGCGGGATGCGGAAATCGACCGCCGGCTTGTCCTTCAGCGCATCGGTCATGAATTCGGTGAACAGCGGGGCCGCCGTGCGCGCGCCCTGCTCCTGACGGCCCAGCGTGCGCGGCGTGTCGAACCCGACATAGACCGCGACGACCAGGTCGGGCGTGAAGCCCACGAACCAGGTGTCGAAGATGTCGTTGGTGGTACCGGTCTTGCCGGCGAGCGGCATCTTCAAAAAGCTGCCGACCGACGAGGCCGCCGTGCCGCGCTGGATCACGCCCTGCATGATGTTGACCATCTGGTACGCGGTCGCTGGATCCAGCACCTGCTCGCGCTCGTCGGGCAGGCTCGGCACGCCGCCGTCGGCGCCCCAGGCGTAGTCGCCGCAGCGCGGGCAGGCACGCGTGTCGTGCTTGAACACGATCTTGCCCTCGCGATCCTCGACCCGGTCGATCAGCGACGGGGTGATGTGTTTGCCGCCGTTGTCGAGCATGGCATAGGCGGTCGCGAGCTTGAGCGGCGTGGTCTGGCCCGCGCCCAGCACCTGGGCATAGAGCAGCGGCATCTTGTCCATCAGGCCCAGCCGCTCGATGTAGGGCGCGATCTTGTCGATGCCGATGGTCGTCGCCATGCGCACGGTCATCAGGTTGAGCGATTTCTCGATCGCGACGCGCAGCGGCTGCGGGCCCGGCGCCTCGCCGCCCTCGAAATTATGCGGGCGCCACATCGGCAGGCCCGGTCCCTGCTCGAGTTCGATCGGATCGTCCAGGATCAGGGTCGAAGGGGTCATGCCATTGTCGAGCGCCGCCAGATAGGCGAACGGCTTGAAGGTCGAGCCGATCTGGCGATAGGCCTGGGTCGCCCGGTTGAACTGGCTCGTGTCATAAGACCAGCCGCCATCCATCGCCAGCACGCGGCCGGTATGGGGATCGAGTGCCACGATGGCACCCGACACGTTCGGGATCTGGCGCAGCGCCCAATGGGAGAAGGTCGGCGGCGGCGGCGGTACCGCGGGTTCGACCGCCGCCACCTTGGCGCCCTTGCCCTTGGCCGCCGGCTTGACGGCCGGCGCTTCGGTCATGATCGCCTCGACCAGCACCACGTCGCCGCGCTTCACGACCTGCTCGGCCGTCTTGGGCGAGGCGCCGACATGCTGGTCGTCGGTCGTGGGCCGCGCCCATTCCATTTCCTTCATGGGCAGGGTGCCGGTCGTACCGTCGGCAAAGCCGATCTCGGCCGCATCCGGCTTTACCTCGCGCACAAGAGCCAGCTTCCAAGGTGCTGCACCGCCGGGCATCGGCACCGCGGCCAGTGCCTGCTGCCAGCCCTTGGCGTCGGCGGCCAGATCGAGATGGTTGACCGGACCGCGCCAGCCATGGCGGCGGTCGTAGGTGACGAGCCCATCGCGCAGCGCCTTGTCGGCATAGCTCTGCAGGATCGGATCGAGGCTGGTGCGGACCGAAAGCCCCGACTTGTAGACCCGGTCCTCGCCGAAGCGCTGCAGCAGTTCGCGCCGGACCTCTTCGGTGTAATAGGGTGCCGAGAACACCTGGGTCTCGTCGCGCTTCTTCAGCACGATCGGCTCGGCCTCGGCCGCCTTCGCCTCGGCCTCGGTGATGGCGCCGATCTTGGCCATGCCGTCGATGACATAGTCGCGCCGGCCCTTGGCCGCATCGTAATGGCGCGCCGGGTCGTAGTTGGTCGGCCCCTTGACGGCGCCCGCCAGGAACGCCGCCTCGGACACGGTCAATTCGTCGACCGACTTGTTGAAATAGACCAGCGCGCCGGTCGCGATGCCATAGGCGCCGCGGCCGAAATTGATCTCGTTCAGATAGAGCTCGAGGATGCGCTCCTTGGTCAGCGCCTGCTCCATGCGGACGGCGAGGATCGCCTCCTTGACCTTGCGCGCCATGCTGTACTCGTTGCCGAGCAGCATGTTCTTGGCGACCTGCTGGGTGATGGTCGAGGCGCCGATCTGGCGGCGGCCCTGGCCGACATGCAGCAGGTTCTGGAGCGCGGCGCGCACCATGGCCGCCGGATTGACGCCGCCATGGGTGAAGAATTCACGGTCCTCGGCCGCCAGCATCGCCTGGACGACGCGTGGCGGGATGGCCGAGATCGGCACGAACACGCGGCGCTCGGTCGCATATTCGGCCAGCAGCCGGCCGTCGCCGGCATGGACGCGCGTCATGATCGGCGGTTGATAGTCGGCCAGCTGTTCGAAGTCCGGCAGGTCCGACGCGTAATGCTGATAGACGATGTAAGCCGCCCCGGAGCCGAGCACCAGGAGCAGGAACAGCGTGAAGAGCAGCGACTGTACGTAACGCATGCGCGGCAATGGGCTCGTATGAAAGAACGGGCGCCGGACCAGACGGCGGCCGGCGGGTCGAAAGCCCTTGTCGCCAGCGCGATCGGTATGGCGCCTCGGCACCGGCCTTGCCAAGCGTATTTACGTCGCGGCAGCCCCGAAGGTTCCGGAAGAGTGCCGTATGCGCGACGACGGTCGATCACGGCCGCTTTAAGGGTTGTCGTGCGCGTCGTCGCTGTCTATTGTCGGCTTCGCGAAAATCCCTGGGGAAGCCGAGTCGACCTGTCGATGCGGCGACGCCGCCCCGGAGAGCCCGATCGTCGGATGCGGCCTTTAGCGCTCCGACCGGGTTCCGGCGGGGGCGTGGCCCCTCAGCGGATCCTTTTATGAAACCCCCGCGGCCAGGTTCGGGTAACTATCCGAATCGCGGGGACCCGATGAACCCAGCCATGGCGCCCGCAAGAGCGCCGTTCGGCAGGATGTTTTCGAGGGTTCCGCCGGCCCGGCCAAACGAGAGCGCGCTGTCCCGCCGGTTTTCGCACGGCGTGAGACCGGCCGTGCTCCGGAGTAGATGCCTGATGGCACGACGTATGCTGATCGATGCGACGCATCCCGAAGAAACCCGGGTCGTCGTTCTCAACGGCAACCGCCTCGAAGAATTCGACTTCGAGACTTCCACCAAAAAGCAGATCAAGGGCAACATCTACCTGGCGAAAGTCACGCGGGTAGAGCCTTCTCTGCAGGCCGCCTTCGTCGAGTACGGCGGCAACCGCCACGGCTTCCTGGCGTTCAGCGAAATCCATCCGGACTATTACCGGATCCCGGTCGGCGACCGGGAGGCAATGCTCGCGGCCGAGCGCTATGACGACGAGCATGGCGACGACGACCATCTCCAGCTCGCCCCGCACGAACATCACGAGCAGCCGGATCATGATGCCGAGGCTCATGACCACGACCATGACCATGGCGACCATGATCATGGTGCCGAGGATCACGACCATTCCGCGCACGAGCATGCGGTCGACGATCAGCCCGAGCCGGCGCCGGTGGACTATGCGCCGCCGACCCTGGCCGCGACGGACGGCATCACCGTCGGCGCCGTCTACGCGGTCGAAGTCACCGAGCCCACGCCGTTCGATGTCGCATCGACCGACGCAGCGCCGGGCACGGACGCCGAAACCATCGGCGAGAGCCAGCCGGTCGAAGCCCTTCAGGGCGATGCCGAGGGCGGTTCCAGCCATATCGAGCAGTCGGAAGAGGCGCCGGTCACGGTCGAGACCGTGGGCGGTGACGATTTCGAGGAAGTGCAGTCGCGGCCCCGCACGCGCCATTACCGCAGCTACAAGATCCAGGAAGTCATCAAGCGCCGGCAGATCCTGCTGATCCAGGTGACGAAGGAAGAGCGCGGCAACAAGGGCGCGGCGCTGACCACCTACCTGTCGCTCGCCGGCCGCTATTGCGTGCTGATGCCGAACGCCGGTCGTGGCGGCGGCGTATCGCGCAAGATCACGTCGACCACCGACCGCCGTCGCCTGAAGGAGCTGATGGAGGAGCTGGAGGTGCCGGAAGGCATGGGCGTCATCGTCCGCACCGCCGGCAGCGAACGGTCCAAGGCCGAGATCAAGCGCGACTACGAGTACCTGCTGCGTCTGTGGGACGAGATCCGCGAGATGACGCTGCAATCCTCGGCGCCCGCCCTCATCTACGAAGAAGGCAGCCTGATCAAGCGCGCGATCCGCGACCTCTATGCCCGCGACATCGAGGAAGTGCTGGTCGAGGGCGAGGACGGGTACCGAACCGCCAAGGAATTCATGCGCATGCTCATGCCGAGCCATGCGTCGCGTGTTCGTCCCTATCGCGATCCGGCGATCCCGCTGTTCCACCGCTTCCAGGTCGACGCTCAGATCGACCAGATCCACAATCCGGTCGTCCAGCTGCGTTCGGGCGGCTACATCGTGATCAACCCGACCGAGGCGCTGGTCTCGATCGACGTCAATTCCGGCCGCTCGACCAAAGAGCGCAACATCGAAGAGACGGCGACCAAGACCAATCTCGAAGCGGCCGAGGAAATTGCCCGCCAGTTGCGCCTGCGCGATCTGGCCGGCCTCGTCGTCATCGACTTCATCGACATGGAGGACGGCCGCAACCAGGGCGCCGTCGAGCGAAAGCTCAAGGAAGCGATGAAGAACGACCGGGCGCGCATCCAGCTCGGCCGGATCAGCCCGTTCGGCCTGCTGGAACTGTCGCGTCAGCGCCTGCGCTCCAGCCTGATCGAAGCTTCGACCCAGATCTGCCCGCATTGCAACGGTACCGGCACGATCCGTTCGACGGAATCGACGGCATTGGTCGTGTTGCGCGCACTCGAGGAAGAGGGCATCCGCCGCCGCACCGCCGAGGTCGCGATTTACGTCCCGACGCCGATCGCGCTCTATGTGCTGAACCAGAAGCGCGACACGCTCTCGATCATCGAGCAGCGTTACGGCTTCCGCGTCATGGTCCTGCAGGACGACACGCTGGTGCCGCCGGCCTTCCGGCTGGAGCGCGTGCGCGCGCTGACCCCGCAGGAACTGGCGGCCCTCCCCGTCCCGACCATCGTGGTCGAGCCGGAGGAAGAGGAAGAAGAATATATCGAGGAAGGGCTCGACGAGCCGGTCGAGGCCGAGGGCGAGACCCGCGAGCAGGCTCCGCGCGGCGAGAAGCCGGCCGGCGAGGAAGCCGGCAGCGACGAAGATCGGCCGCGCCGCAAGCGGCGTCGGCGCAAGCGTCGGCGTCCGGGCGACGAGCAGGGCACGGGTGCCGATGGCGCCGAGGGTTCCGCCGAGGGCGATGAGGAAGACGACGAGACCGAGGCGGACCAGGCCGGCGAAGGCGACGAGACCGAGGCCGTTCCGGCGCCGGTCGAGGCGATCGGAGCCGACGGTCTGTCGGACGCCGAACGCAAGCGCCGCCGGCGCGGCAAGCGCGGCGGGCGTCGTCGGCGTCGCGAGGACGAGACCGGCGCACCGGCTCCCGCGGCCGACGCGGCGGGCTTCCCGATCGAGGAAGATCCGCTTGAATACCCCTCGGCGCTCGACTATGCCCGCGACGGCCGCGAGCAATTGTTTGCCATGCCGGGTGAAGAGACCGACGCAGCCCCCGCCCAGCCGGCAGCAGCCGTCACCGTGCCGGTCCTGACCGATGCGGCGCCGGCCGAAGCCGCCGAGACGATCGAAGCCGTCTCCGGGGAAAAGCCGAAGCGCCGTCGGGCACCCCGCAAGAAAGCCGCGGACGCGGAAGCGCCGATCGAAGCCACTGCCGCCGAGCCGGTCGCAGCCGAGGTCGAGGCACCGGTCGAGCCGGTCGTGGTGGACGAAGCCCCGGCCGAAAAGCCGAAGCGGCGCCGTGCCCCGGCCCGCAAGAAGGCCGAAACCGAAGCACTGGCTGAGACCGTGACCGAACCTGCCGTCGAAGCGGCGCCGGAACCTGTCGCCGAGGCAGCGACCCCGGTCGAACCGGAACCGATTGCAGCCGAAGCGCCTCCGGCGATCGAGCCGGCTCCGGTCGAACCGCCGGCCGCCGAGCCCGAGCCGGCCGGCCCGGCTCGCCGCGGCTGGTGGAAACGCCTGATCGAATAGACGGCCCGCCGTCGCCATGAACACAGCCCCGGATGAACGATCACCCGGGGCTGTTTCGTTTGGGGTGGTCCTGATTGCCGCCCCTACCAAGTCTGCAATTGCGCATCGCAGATAGATTTATGGCAACCCACCCAATCCCCGGACGAGCCGCGTCGGCTGCCGCTCGACCGAGATCGAACCTACCGCTTGCCTCGGAATTTTCGATCTGTCTCGGCGATCTTCACGTCGTTGATGCTGGCTTGGCGCCTTTCCATCAGGCCGTCCGGATCGAAGTCCCAATTTTCGTTGCCGTAGGAGCGCCACCATTGGCCGGCGGCGTCGTGCCATTCATATTGGAAACACACGGCGATGCGCGTGTCGGAGAAGCAGAACAGTTCTTTTTCCAGGTAATAGTCCTGCTCGCGCACCCATTTGTCGGCGAGGAACGCGCGGATCTCGTCGCGTCCGTGGATGAAGCGGTCGCGGTTGCGCCAGTCGGAATCCGGCGTGTAGGCCAGCGAGACGCGGGCCGGGTCTCGGCTGTTCCAGGCATCCTCTGCCGCCTTGACTTTGGCGCGGGCCGTTTCTTCAGTGAAGGGCGGCTTGATGATCGGCGCTGACATTTCGGTCTCCTGATTGAACGAACGTTCGGTCTATTTTGGATGACTTCAGCCCACGGCGACCAGCCGAGTCGCGACGGCGCGGGCATCGGCGGCGGGATCGGGGCGTCCCTCGACCATGGCCGCGACGATGGCGCCTTCGATCAGCAGGAACAGCGCCCGATCGAGACCGACGAGCCCCGCCGCCGCGCAAGTGTCCGCCACGAAGCGCGCAAGCGCTTGCTTGTGCCGCGCGGCCAGTTGACGGACCTCATGCTGCGGATCCGACAGTTCGCCCACCGCGTTGATGAAGGCGCAGCCGTGGAAGTCCGGCTGGCGAAACCAGTCGTCGAGCGCGTCGAACAGCGCGAGCACGCGCCCCGCCCCGTTGGGGGCCGCACCGTTGACCCGCGCTTCGTACCAGGCCATCCAGCGCCGATCACGCCGGTCGAGCGCGGCCAGGACCAGGCCATCCTTGTTGCCGAACTGGTTATAGAGGCTCATGCGCGCGACCGACGCCTCGGCCAGGATGGTATCGACCCCGGTCCCGTGGATCCCGTCGCGATAGACCAGCCGTTCGGTCGCATCCAGCAACCGGTCGCGGACCTCTTCCGTCGTCGCTCGCATTGTCACTCCATATAGAACGTTCTTTCTATATCATCCGAGATCGCTTCGCTGTCAAGGCCCGCATCCCATCGCTGGACAGGATGCGGGATCGGACTATTCGCCTATGAACGCCAGCAGATCCGCGTTCAGCCGGTCTTTTTCCGTGAAGAACAGGCCGTGGGCGGCGCCTTCGTATTCCTTCAGCACCGCAGTCGGTATCAGCCGCGCGGCGGCCCGACCGGCGACGTCGATCGGCACAGTGGCATCGGCGTCGCCGTGGACGATCAGGGTCGGCATGGTAAAGGCCGCCATGTCGGCGCGGAAATCGGTTTCGGAGAAGGCGCGGACGCAATCGAGGGTCGCCTTGGGCGATCCCTGCATCGCCATGCCCTGCGCCCAGGCGAGGACCTCGCTCGAGATCGACAGGTTGAGCAGGCCGGCGCCGAAGAATTGCTTGCCGAAACCGGCCAGGAAACTCGGCCGGTCCTCGCGCAGGCCGGCGATCATCTTGTCGAACACGCCGATGTCGACCCCATCTTCGTGGTCGGGCCGCTTCACGAGCAACGGCGTCACCGCCGAGATCAAGGCCGCCTTCGAGACGCGCGCGGCGCCGTGGCGCGCCAGATAGCGCGCGACTTCGCCGCCGCCCATGGAAAAGCCGACGAGGGTCACGTCGTCGAGCGCCAGTTCCTCCAGGATCGCAGCGAGATCATCGGCGAGCGTGTCGTAGTCATAGCCATTCCAGGGCTGATCCGAGCGACCGAAGCCGCGGCGATCATAGGCGATGACGCGGAAGCCCTGTTCGGCCAGGAACGTCGCCTGGTATTCCCACATGTCGGCGTTGAGCGGCCAGCCGTGGATCAGCACCACCGGCTTGCCGACACCCCAGTCATTGTAGAACAGCGTGGTTTCGTCGTCGGTCTCGATGAACGGCATGATGGTGACCTCGTGCTATGGAGATCACTCAATGCCGGCGCGACTGCCGGGTTCCGCGTCGCAGCGTTCATTAGAAAAGCCGGATATTCAGGGGCGCCGCAGCAGGTAATAGCCGAAGCCGAGGGTCTGTCGCCCCCAGCGCAGATAGGCGTCGTGCCAACGCCGCGCGTCGGCGGCGATGGTGGCCGCGTCCGGGTCGTGCGGGTTCGCCGCCGCCCAGCGCAGCTTCGCCCGGCAATACAGCCCCTCGTATTCATCCCACTCGTCGGGATTGGCCGTGGTCGTGTACAGAACCTCGAAGCCGGCGCGGGCGGCCCGCTCGGCATTGCCGGCGTGATCCGACAGATCCTCCTCGTCGGCACCGAGCACGCCCAGGTAGGAGCGATGCGGCTGCTGGCGCCAATAACCCTCTCCTGCCAGCAGCAGTCCGCCCGGTTCGAGCACGGCGAAGGCGGTGGCGAGCAGACCGCCGTAGTCGCCCAGCGCGTGGCTGGCACCCAGGCAGAGCGCGGCCGCGAAGCCGTCGTCCTGGGCCAGATGCAGGGTCGCATCCTCGTCGATCAGGGTTACCCGCCCGTCGAGCCCCCGCGCCTGGGCCGCCACCTCGCCCTCGTCGAGGAAGGCGGCATTGAGATCGACGCCGACCCCCGTCGCATCCGGATTGCGGTCCAGCACGTCGAGCAGCAGCGCCGCCTTGCCGCAACCGATGTCGACGACACGGGCGCCCGGCGGCAGGTCCAGCAGGTCGACCAGCCGCGCGGCCTTTTCCGGTGACAACGGGCTGCAGAAGCGATGATCGGCATGGCCGATCGTCGTCGCCTTGAACCGGGCGTCGACCTCGCTCACCATGGCGGGCCTCAGTGGCGCCAGGCGGCGAGCCGCTGGGCGGCCGCCACCATGGTTTCGGTCGAACCGGCGAAGGAAAACCGTACGAAGCGGTTGCCCCGCCCCCCGTCGAAATCCTTGCCCGGCGCCGCCGCCACGCCGGTCTCGACCAGCATGCGGCGACAGAATTGCTCGCTGTCGTTGGTCAGGTTGCCGACGTCGGCATAGAGGTAGAACGCCCCGTCCGGCGGTGCGAAATGCGTGAAGCCGGCCTTCGGCAACTCGTTCAGCAGCACCTCGCGGTTGGCGGCATAGCGGCGGACGTTGGCCTGCAACTCGTCGTGGCAATCGAACGCGGCGATCGCCGCCCCCTGGGACAGAGTCGGTGCGGAGATCACCATGTTCTGCGCCAGGCACTCGACCGCACGGACCAGGTCCGGCGGCACGATCATCCAACCGAGCCGCCACCCGGTCATCGAGAAATATTTCGAGAAGCTGTTGATCACCAGCGCATCGGGTGCGATCGACGCCGCAGTGGCCGCGGTCCGACCATAGCTGATGCCGTGGTAGATTTCGTCCGAGACGAGGCGGATGCCGCGCCGCATGCAATAGGCCGCCAGATCGGCGAACTCGGCCGGCGCCATCATGGTGCCGGTCGGATTGGACGGGCTGGCCACGATCAGGCCGTCGATGCGGCCCTCGACCTTGTCGAGCAGGGCCGGCGTCGGCTGGAACCGGTCTTCCTCGGTCGCTTCCAGTTCGATCGCCTCGATATCGAGCGCGGTCAGGATGTGGCGATAGGCCGGATAGCCCGGCGCCGCGAGTGCCACCCGGTCGCCGGCATCGAACGCGGCGAGAAAGCCCAGCAGGAAGGCGCCCGACGCGCCGACCGTGACCGCGATCTGCGCCGGATCGACCGTGGTACCATAGGTCGCCGCATAATGGTCGGCGATCCGCTCACGCAGGCGCGGCAGGCCCAGCGCGTCGGTATAGCCCAGCGGCGAGGCGCGCAGCAGGCGCGTCGCCTCGGCCACCACGCCCTCGGGTGCGCCGGTCGACGGCTGGCCGACCTCCAGGTGCAGGATGTCGGCCCCGGTGCCCGCCAGCCGGTTGGCCTCGCGCAGCACGTCCATGACCAGGAACGAAGGGATCTGCCCCCGCGTCCCGCGCTTCAGCGCCATTACTGCCTCACGAGATCGACGGTCTGCGCGAAGCCCCAGCCGCGCGGATCCTTGACGATGGCGCAAGTCTTGGCGCTGCGCACCAGGCCGCTCGGGCAATTGAGCGCGGCGACCCGGTCCGACACGGCGGTCGGCCCGGTATCGTCCGGCCGGCGCAGGGACGCGACCGACACCGCCGCCGCGTCGCCCTTGCGCAAGGTGCTGTACGCGATCGCCGCCAGGTCGGCCGCAGCAGAGGTGCCGCCGGTGCCCACGAACGCGCCCAACACCTGATTGATGTTGGTGTTATAGGCGATGACGGGGATGAGCCCGAACGGGGCCGCGGGATCGCCCGCGATCCGGCCGGCGGCATAGAGTGCCGGTGCCGCCAGCTTCTGCCTGGTCCCGAACAGGGTGCCCATCGACAGCGAGCAGGTGACGACCCGGCCGGCGGCATCGGCGACCACGAAGCCGGTGCTGGCGGTCGGCTGGTCGGCCTGGATCGCGGCCCCCGGCAACGCCTGGGCGGC
Source organism: Aliidongia sp. (assembly GCF_035943795.1). Classification (NCBI taxonomy): domain Bacteria; kingdom Pseudomonadati; phylum Pseudomonadota; class Alphaproteobacteria; order Rhodospirillales; family Dongiaceae; genus Aliidongia; species Aliidongia sp. The sequence goes on from NZ_DASZBY010000045.1 coordinate 35,269, forward strand.
GGCTGCGGCCGCCGCGGCACGGGCGATGCGGAACCGTGCGGCCGGGTCACCCGCGGCACTCGAATCGGCGAGAAGCGCATTGTAGCTGGCGGCGACGACGCGTCCGGCCGCCCCCGGCGCCAGATACAGCTGATCGTTGCCCGATGCGACATGGGCCGCCGGGTGCCAGGCCGGTGCGTAAGCGGCCAGCGCCTGGGCCGGTACGCCGGCGGCGACCAGCTGGCGCGCCACGTCGCCCTGGTAGAAATCGCTGGCACCGTTCAGGCGCAATTGGCTGAACACGGCGGCGAGCGCCGGCTCCGCATGGCGCTCGCCGGGCGGCAGGGCCACGCCGGCAGCGGCGGCATCCGCGGTCAGCTGGGCCGCGACCGGCACGCCGGACAGCGCCGTGCGCTCGACACCGACCACGACCTGGCGCCAATCGAGCGTGCCGTAGCGCGCCTGCAGGGCCGCGATGCCGCGCACCAGTCCGGGGATCTCGACGGGGCTGTTCGCGACTGAACGGGGCAGGAAATCGATGGCCTCGATATCGGCGCTCTCCGCGTCGCGCACCAGGCAGACGCCGCCGCCCATCAGGCCGGCGCGCGACGGCAGGGTGACCGACAGCATCAGCGCCATTGCGGCGGCAGCGTCGGCGGCATTGCCGTTCTGGCGCAGGATATTGTCGCCGGCGCCGACGGCGCTCGGCTCGTCGGCGGCGACGGAACCCAGATAGCGGGTCTGCAGCGTCGGGGCATCCGCGGTGCTGTCGGGGGTGAACCACGAGCCGAGCGTGCTGCAGCCGCCGAGCGACACGGCCGCCACGGCACTGACTGCCGCCCGGGCGAACCGCCGGTGCGCCTGCCCGGCAGATTGACGCCGCACCGCGATCGGCTCGATATTGGCCGACGTCGAAAGGATGCCGCTCTTGCTGAATGCCATTCTCTACCGGGTCCTCATTCTTGGCCTGATCGCGACCGTCACGTTCAGTCCTCCCGCCGCCGCACAGGATGCGCCGGGCCTGATCCGTGATGCCGAGATCGAAAATACGATCCGTGCCTATGCCACGCCCCTGTTCCGTATCGCGGGGCTCGATGCCGACTTCGTTCAGATCTATTTGGTGAACGATCCTCAGATCAATGCTTTCGTGGCGGGTGGGCAGCGTCTGTTCATCAATACAGGGCTCTTGCTCAAGAGCCAACGGGCGAACCAGCTGGTCGGCGTGATTGCCCATGAAACCGGCCATATGGCCGGCGGCCATCTGGCGCGCAGCCAGGAAGCGCTCGACAACGCGACCGCCGAAAGCATCATCGCCTTCGTGCTGGGCGCCGCCGCCTCGGTGCTCGCCCGCGACGGCTCGGTCGCGGCCGGCGCCGCAGCGGCCGGCCAGTCCATGGGCCTGCGCTCGCTGTTCGCGTATTCGATCGGCCAGGAGGAACGGGCCGACCAGGCCGGCGTCGGCTTTCTCGACCGCACCAACCAGTCGGCGCGCGGCATGCTGGAATTCTTCCAGATCCTTGAAAAAGAAGAATACCTGCTGCCGGCCAACCAGGACCCCTATCTGCGCACCCATCCGCTGACCAGCACGCGCGTCGATTTCGTGCGCGACCATGTGGCCCATGCCAAGAGCTCGGACGCGCCGGACCCGGCCGGGTTCGATGAGATGCACAAGCGCATGCTGGCCAAGCTGCGCGGCTTCCTGCTGCCGCCGGGCCAGGTGACGCAGCTCTATCCCGAAAGCGATACCAGCCTCTATGCGCGCTATGCCCGGGCCATCGCGTACCACCGGGTGCCGATGCACGAGAAATCCATGGCTGAGATGGACAGCCTGCTCAAGGAGCGGCCGGACGACCCGTATTTCCTCGAGCTGAAGGGCCAGATCCTGTTCGAGAGCGGTCATGTCCGCGACTCGGTCGCTCCCTACAAGAAAGCGGCGGCCCTGTTGCCCAAGGAACCGCTGCTCAAGGTCGAGCTGGCCACATCCGAACTGGAGGTCGAGGGCGACAAGGCGCTGAACGCCGACGCGATTACCCTACTGCGCGAGGCGGTGCGCATGGACAGCACCAATACCGACGGCTGGCATGAGCTAGGCATCGCCGAAGGCCGCGCCGGCAACATCGGCAATGCCGCCCTGGCGCTGGCCGAGGAGGCGCAACTGATCGGCGACCGCAAGACGGCGGCGATGCAGGCCACGCGCGCCTCGCAGATCCTGCCGCGCGGCTCGCCGGGCTGGCTGCGCGCCGACGACATCCGCCGCCAGTCCAAGGCGGACCGGGACGGCAATGGCTGACGGGTCTGCCGAACCGTGATCCCTGTGACTGCTCATGACCTGCGTGCGACCGGGATCCGCTGGCTTTTCCGCATCCTGTCGCTTGCCGTGCTGCCCGGCACCCTGTGGCTCTCGCGGGTCGTGCCGACTCCCGCTTCCGGCTGGCTTTCGGACTTCTGGTTCGCCCGGCTTGGAATTGCCGGTGCAGCGCGAGGGATGACATCCCGGTCGACCGATCACCAAAACGGGAACGCCGCCGACCGCCGGCGGGGTTGCCGACGCTTCCGCCCGGCGCCTATGGTGGCCGCGATGTCCTGGCGCCCAGAGTAACAGACCCATGTTCATGTCGTTCCGCCGTTCGCTGCTGCTGTTGCCGATCCTGGCGCTGGCGCTCTTTCCGCTGCGGTCTCAGGCGGCCGACGGTCTGACCCCGGCACAGACCGATCAGGTCAATAAGCTGATCCACGACTATTTCATGAACAATCCCAAGGCCCTGATCGACGCGATCGAGCATGCCGAAGCGAGCATGAAGCAGGAGGAGCAGAGCGAGGCCAAGACAGCGCTGCAGTCGCACCGCGAGGAGCTGGACCATGATCCGACCTCGCCGGTGCTGGGCAATGCCAAGGGCGACGTGACGATCGTCGAGTTCTTCGACTACCGCTGCCCCTACTGCAAGGTCACGGCGCCGACCCTGCAGACCCTGATCGCTCAAGACCCGAAGGTCCGCGTCGTGATGAAGGAGTTCCCGATCCTCGGCAAGGAATCGGTGTTCGCCTCGCGCGTGGCCCTGGTCGCGAAGAAGCACGGCAAATATGCCGAGTTCCATCAGGCGATGTTCGCGCTGAAGACCAAAGTCGACGATGCCCAGACGCTCGAGGTCGCCAAGTCGATCGGGCTGGACCCGGCCCAGGTCAAGAAAGAGGCCGAATCCTCCGACATCGACGCGATCCTGAAGAATAATTACGACCTGGCAAAAGCGCTGAACGTCAGCGGCACGCCGGCCTTCGTGATCGGCGATACGCTGTTGCCGGGCGCGGTCGAACTCAAGGATTTCCAGGACGCCGTCGCAGCCGCCCGCAAGGGCTGACGGGTCAGGCGTCGGCTTGGCTAAAGGTCCGGCCTGACGCCGCCCTCGACCAGGGCCCGCTCATATCTGCGCACCAGGCCGTCGAGCTGGCCTGCGGTCTGGAGTGCCGCGATCGTCTCGCCGATCCGGCGCGCCAGGCTGGCGTTGTTCGGCGTCAGGTAGTTGAAGATATCGATCTTGGCCAGATCGCCGACGGCGACGATATCGCCCAACCGCAGGGCCTTGACCAGATAGTCGCCGTCGATCTTCGTATCCAGCGCGATGTCGATACGGCCCTCCTGGAGCATTTTGAACAGCAGATACGTGTCGGGCACGTTGACGATCTCGAGGGCGCCCGCCGCCTGGGCATTCGTGTGGATGGCGGACAGGACGATCCCGACGCGATAGCTGCGCAGATCGTCGCTCGACCGGATCGACAGGCCGCGGCCCCGGCGCGCGAATGCCGTCGTGGTCACCGAATAATACGGCGGCTCAACCCGGATCATCGACGAAACGGCGATGCCGTAAGAGCCATAGCGCAGCGCTTGCGCGTCGACCCCGCCGTCCACCTCGCCGTCGAGCGTCAGCTGTCCGGCGCGGGCAGCGGTCGTCGGGATGATCGCGACGGTGAAACCGGCCTTGGAATAGATCTCGGTCAGGACCTCGGCGCCGATATATTGCTCGGCGACCTTTTCGATGCGCACCAGCGTTACGTCCGCAGCGCGGCTGCCCGGCGAGACGAATAGCAGGCAGAGCGCCCCAAGCCAGACTTTTCCCACCATGCGGCCCTCCTCGCTGGAAGCGTCAGGCGCAAGTCCGGCTAGTCTGACCAAAACCCCCGCGAGGGAACAGTCACTTTTTGTCGTTTTTTGCCGAGGATGATTCTATTCGGCGTCGGGCTGGTTCTTCGGCAAGGCCCGTTCGAACGCGGCGAGACCGAGGCATGCCTCGCTGATCCGGCGGATCGTCGGATAGGGTGCCAGGTCGAGCTTGAAATTCTGCGAATTGACGACCTGCGGCACCAGGCAGACGTCCGCCAGGCTGGGCTCGTCGCCATGACAGAACCGGCCGGTCTGCTCGGACTCGCCGAGGAAGGTTTCCAGCGCCTGGAAACCTTCGGCGATCCAGTGATTATACCAGCGCTGCACGCCGGCCTCGTCCTGGCCCAGCTCCTTGCGCAGATAGCGCAGGACGCGGAGGTTATCGACCGGATGGATGTCGCAGCTGACCATCTGGGCGATGGCGCGCACCCGCGCACGATCGCCCGGATGGCCGGGCAGCAGCGGCGGAAACGGATGGGTCTCGTCCAGGTACTCGATGATCGCCATGGACTGCAGCAGCAGTTCGTCGCCGTCCTCGAGCAAGGGCACGAAGCCTTGGGGATGAAGCTTCAGATAGTCCGGCGCGCGCTGCTCGTCCTTGCGCAGGTGATGCAAGACGTCCTGGTACTCGATGCCCTTGAGATTGAGGGCGATCCGCACCCGGAACGAGGCCGAGGAGCGGTAGTAGCCATGCAGCTTCATGGAGGTCCTCGTAGGATAGGCCGACGGCCGGCACCGTGGCGCCGGCCGTCGCCATCGTCAAGGACCCTTACGCGATCCGATCAGCCGCACGGCACATGCGCCGGAGCGGGAAGGCATCCGCGCCGATCTTCACGGCTCGAACGCCTTCCCGCCTGCGTCAGGCAGGAACGGAGGTGCGTTTGCGGTCGAACGACTGCGCGCGCATCGCGTCATACTCGCTCTTGGCTACGGGGACCGCCCCGTGATGGCCGAGGTCGTCGAGCCGAAGGCGGTAGGTCTCCCGGGCGGTGAACGCCGCAACCGCGGCAATGGCCGTGATCCCGAACGTGAGGGCGCCGATCGTGAGCGGGATGTTGGCAGCGCCGGGGGGCGCCACGATCGCAAACAGGGCCGGCAGCAGGGCGGTGATCGTCGTCCCGACGTTCTGTCCGACCGCCATGGCCGTGACGCGAACGCGGGTCTGGAACAGCTCCGGGTAGAACGACGGGAAGGTCGCGTTGTAGCCCTGGTAGACGATGCCCCACATGAGCACCGACATAGCCACCGCCAGAGGAACGCTGTGGATGCTGATGGCATAGAGATAGCCGAACGACAGCGCGCCGGAGCAGAGCGCGCCGATGATCATGGGCGGCCGACGGCCGATCCGGTCGGAAAGATTCCCGACGATCGGGATGACCAGGACCGCGACCACGTTCCCGATGACCGGGATCCAGAGATAGACGTCGGCGGCGAAGCCGATGCCATAGGCTGCCTGGACCGCGTAGGCACCGCCGAAGACGGTGGCGACGACGGGGACCACGTTCATCAGCGCCATGCAGACCACGCGCAAGATGTCGGCCCAGCCGAGCCGGAAGGCTTCCGGGATGGGGGCGCGAGGGATGCTGCCCTTCATTTCTTCCGCGGTAAAGGCCGGGGTCTCGTCGACGTTGCGGCGGATGAAGTAGCCGGCGATGACGACGAGAATGCTGAGGAGAAACGGCACCCGCCAGCCCCACGCCAAGAACTCGTCGCGAGGCATCATCCGGGCCAGAGGGATGAATACGGCGGCGGCGAAGATCTGGCCTGCTTGCACGCCTTGCAGGGTAAAGGACGAGAAGAAGCCCCGGCGGCCGAACGGCGCGTGCTCCAGGATCATCGACGACGAGCCGGAGATCTCCCCCGCGACGGCGAAGCCCTGGATCAGGCGCAGCACCACCAGCAAGACCGGCGCCAGGATGCCGACCTGGCCATAGGTCGGCAGCACGCCGACCAGCATCGTCGAGATGCCCATCATGAACATGCAGGTCAGCAGAACGTTCTTGCGACCATGGGTGTCGCCCAGGTGGCCCAGCACGAACGCACCGATCGGCCGCGCCACGTAGCCCACCCCGTAGGTCGCCAACGACGCGACGATTGCAACGGTCGGGTCGGTGGACGGAAAGAACAGCTGCGGAAACACCAGCGCCGCCGCGGTCGCATAGATGAAGAAGTCGTAGTATTCCAGCGCGGATCCAATCCAGCCGCTTGCGGCGGCTCGTTTCGATTGCCCGCCGTGCGAATCAATGCCAGTCGGCATGATGTCCTCCCCTCGTGTTTTTGTTGTTCAGGATCCCATTGACGCGAAATGCGCGATCATTCGATCGCTGTTGGGCTCTTTCCCCGTGAAGAGCCGGAACGCCGCGACCGCCTGGAACACCGCCATGCCGCCACCATCGATGGTGCGGCAGCCGAGCGCGCGGGCTCGGCGCAAAAGTTCGGTTTCAAGCGGGAAATAAATGACTTCGGCGACCCATAGGTCCTGGCGCAGCAGCTCTTCGGGCAGCGGCATGCCCGGATGGCCGTCCATACCGATCGGCGTCGCGTTGATGATCCCGTCCGCGGCGGCGACCGATGCGGGCAGATCAGCGCCGGCGCGGGCGCGGCCGGCGCCGAAATGGGCATTGAGATTGTCGGCGACCCGCGCAGCCCGCGCCGGGTCGATGTCGAACAGCGTCAGTTCCTTGACGCCCAGCACCATGGTCGCATGGGCGACGGCGGCGCCGGCACCCCCCGCACCGATCTGGACAACCCGGTCGCGCGCCACGTCGGCCATCTGGCGGCGGAACGGCTCGGCGAAGCCGGACCAGTCGGTGTTGTGGCCGATCCGCTTGCCATCCTTGAACAGCACGGTATTGACCGCGCCCAGCGCCTTGGCATCGTCGGACAGTTCGTCCAGGTGTTGGATCACCAGCTGCTTGCAGGGATGCGTGATGTTGAGACCGGTGAAACCGGTACGTTCCGCGGCCGTCACCAGGTCCGGCAGCGCCTCGACCCCGACGCCGAGCCTGGTCAGGTCGATCAGCCGATAGACGTAGCGCAGGTCCTGGGCCTCGCCCTCCTGCATGTGCATTTCCGGGCTGCGCGAGCCCTGGATGTCCTGGCCGATCAGGCCGGCCAGCACGGACGGGCGGCGGGCATATTTCGTCATCGATCAGCCTTCCAGTTCTTCGAAGCTGTAGGGCGAGCGGCCGGTCGTCGCAGCCTGGGCGGCAAGCCGGACCGGTGCATTGGCGGCGCCATACTGACGATAGCCGTGACGCTCGACGATCTCGACCACGAAGCGCTCGTCGAACGCCTGGGAATAGGCCTGCAGGAACTCCGCGCCGTCGGCATCCCGGTCGTACAGGATGTCGAGCGCCGCCAGATCGTCGAGGAAATCCTCGGTCAACCCGAACTTGCTCGCGAGATCGTCGTAATAGTTGCGCGGGATGGCGAGGAACCGCACGCCGCGCGCGCGCAGCGCCGCCACGGTCGCCCTGATGTCGTCGGTGGCACACGCGATATGCTGCACGCCGGCGCCGCCATAGGACGACACCGAGCGGGCCAGCGCCGTGTTGCGGCTTTCCGAGATGTTGAGCGGGATGCGCACCGCGTCGCCCAGGCTGTGCAACGCCCGGCTGCGCACCAGGCCGTAGGGATCGGGCACGACGAACGCATCGTCGGCGATGAAGCCGAGTGCCGTCTTGTAGAACAGCAGCCACCGATCGAACTGCCCGTCGGGCAGGCCGATCGAGACATGGTCGATGCGGGTCAGGTGGGCCGCCGCGGCCGCCGTCCCGTCGACCGGCAGGAAATCGGTCTCGTAGATCCGCGGCGTCGCCTGCGTCTCGACGAAATAGATCAGGCTGCCATCGGGCGCGCAGATCGCCGGAATCACGCTCTCGTTCGGGCCGACGCCGCCGGCATAGGGCTGGCAATGATAGAGCAGCGCCCGATCGAGCGCCGCCGGCAGGTCCTCGACCGTCAATGCCATGGCGCAGACCGACGGCCCATGCATCAGGAAATAGGCATGGGCGAAGGAATCCGGCTCGCTGTTCAGGATGAGGTTGATGGCACCCTGGCGATAGAGATCGACCGCCTTGGACCGGTGGCGCCCGACCAGCGCGAAGCCCAGGACCTCGAGCCAGGTCGCGAGCGCCGGTCCCGAGGTCTCGTCGACCGCGAATTCCAGGAATTCGAAGCCGCCATAGCGGCTGGCCTGGGGTGGCTGGAACAGGGTGGCGCACTGCTTGGCCGGTGTTGGCGCCGGGCTGGCGGCGAGATGGGCGGCCGTGGTCTCTTCCAGATACAACAGTCCGCGCATGCCATCCGCCGCCGTCGGCCGGGGCGGCGCCGCGCGAAATCCATCGTTGAAGATCTCGAGAGACAGCGGGCCGCGATAGCCGCCGGCCACGATCGGCGCCAGGAAGGACGCCAGATCGAACGCCCCCTGCCCCGGAAAACAGCGGTAGTGCCGGCTCCATTCCAGCACGTCCATCGCCATGATCGGCGCGTCGGCGATCTGGACGAACGTGATCTTGTCGGGCGGGACCTGGTCGAGGCCGGTCAGGTCGTCCTTTAGCGACAAGGTGTGGAAGCTGTCGAGGATCAGCCCGAGGCTCGGGTGGTCGACCTGTTGCACGATACGCCAGGCCTGGTGCCACGAGTGGACGTGCCGGCCCCAGGCCAACGCCTCGAAGCCGACCTTGAGGCCGCGCCGCGCCGCCCGCTCGGCCAATTGCCGCAGATCGTCTACCAGCACCGCCTCGTCGCCGATCGCGTCGGCCGCCACGTTCGAGCAGACCAGGACCGCCGGCGCGCCCAATTCGCCCATCAGGTCGAACTTGCGCTCTGCCCGATCGAGATTGCGGGCCAGCCGATCGCGCGGTGCGCCTTCGAAATCGCGGAACGGCTGGAACAGCAGGATATCGAGGCCAAGGTCGGCCGCCCGCTGCCGGACCTGGCGCGGCGAGCCGTCGAAATAAACGAGATCATTCTCGAAGATCTCGACGCCGTCGAACCGCGCCGCCGCAGCCGCCTCGAGCTTTTCCGGCAAGGTGCCGCTGAGCGAAACGGTGGCGATCGAACGCTGCATGTCGGCTCCTCCCCCGGCGCCGCACGGCGCCCGCAGAACGGGCCGCTGCGGCCCACCCCTGTTGATCAGGATGATAAGCCGGGAGTTGGAAAACATCTCATGCCTAGTTTATGCTCACCCATAACATCACGTTATGAGTTTGCGGTCATGAACCTGCGCCAGATCGAAGTGTTCCGGGCCATCATGCTGACCGGCGGCATCAGCGATGCCGCGCGCTCGCTCAACGTCTCGCAGCCGAACGTCAGCCGGCTGATGCGCCATACCGAGGACCGGCTGGGCATCAAGCTGTTCGAGCGCATCAAGGGCCGACTCTATCCGACGGCCGAGGCGCTGACCTTGTACGAAGAGGTGGAGAAGGCCTATTCGGGCATCCGGCTGGTCCGCGACATGGCGCAGGATCTGGCGCTGAGCCGGACCGGGCGATTGCGTCTGGTATGCAGCCCGAGCCTGGGCCTGGCGCTCGTGCCGAACGCCATCACCGCCTTCCGGGCCGAGCGGTCCGGATTGAGGATCGGGCTGGAGATCCTGCCCCAGGCGGCGCTGCTCGAGCGGGTGCTGACCCACCAGGCCGATCTCGGTATCTCGATGTTTCCAAGCGACCATCCGAACCTGGAGGTCGAGACCCTGTGCCGCGGCCGCCTCGTCTGTGTGCTGCCGGAGGGCCATGCGCTCGCGGCCAAGGCGTTCGTCACGCCGGCCGACATCGCCGGCCATGCGCTGATCTCCTACGATCGCGACACGCCTCAGGGCCAGTTGATCGACCAGGCGTTCGCGAGCGAGCGCGTCGCCCGCGACATCGCGGTCGAGGTGCGCTTCGGCCACACCGCCTGCGCCCTGGTGCAGGCCGGCGCCGGGGTGGCGCTGGTCGACGAATTCAGCGTCACCGGCGGCATCTTTCCCGGCCTGACCGTACGGCCGTTCCGCCCCGAGAAATGGTTCGACCTGTCGATCGTACGCGACCGGCTTCGCCCCTTGTCACGGGCGGCCGAAGGCTTCGGGGCGGCCCTGCGCCGCAGCGCGGCCGCCCTGCCCGTCGCTCAAGGCCAACGGGACGACAGGTAGTCGTGATACAGCCGGCCGGGCTCCGCCGCCCGCGGCGTCAGGCCCATGTCGCGCCGCATGCGGTCCGGCAACTCGTCGGCATTTCCGACCGGCTGCCGGCGGGGCTGCAGCCGCATGAACCATTGCTGCAGCCAGCCCGCGAACGAGACCCGGTCGGGCGAAACGCATGCCCCGCACGGACCCTGCATCGGTATGATCTCAGCCATCGAACTCTCCTGCCAAACATCGCAGATCCATCGGATCTATCGATATATTCGTGCGGAAAGCAGGTGGGGACAAACCAGTTATCGATGGGTGACGAATAAGGTAGATTGATGCATGAGGCCCTTCGTGGATGGTCGGGAGGCGTATGATGGAAGGCGTGGCGCTTGGGTTTCGCCAGGTCCGCTGTGAGGCGCAGGGCGCAGCGCCGATGATCCAGCACCAGTCGGCGGCGCCATCCGAGCCGGAAGCGGCATAAGGAAATCAAACCAATGGCTCAGCATGCCAGGGACGCGATGGATGAATGCACCGCCCTCCGGTGATGCTGCGACGATCGATCAGCTCCGCTGACGTCCGCTAGCCGATCCCCCGCTCCAGCGCGCGTTCATCGATCAGGAGATTTCATGGATAGAAGCCTCGCCTCCCGACTGCCGCCGCTGGCGGCCGTCCGCGTGTTCGAGGCGGCAGCGCGCCACCTGAGCTTCACCAGGGCGGCGGTCGAACTGGGCATGACCCAGGCGGCCGTGAGCTATCAGATCAAGCAGCTGGAGGACCGGGTCGGCACCCCATTGTTCCGGCGCCTGACCCGAAAGCTCGAACTGACCGAGACCGGCCAGCGCCTGGCGGGGCCGGTTGCCGACGCGCTGGGTCTTCTGGCGAACGCCTTCGCCGCGGCCCATGGCGGCGAGGATCGTGTACTCAAGATCACGACCATGCACACGTTCGCGTCGAACTGGCTCGTGCCCCGGCTCGGCCGGTTCGAGCGGCTTCATCCGGATATCGCCGTGTGGCTCGACACCTCGATCAGGCTGGTCGATCTGCTGGCCGAGGAGGTCGACGTTGCGATCCGGGTCGGGCACGGCGATTGGCCCGGGGTCATCGCCGAGCGGCTGATGCCGGTGGCGCTGTCGCCCATGGCGAGCCCGGCGCTGATCGCCAGCATCGGCGGCGTCAGAGTGCCGGCCGACCTGTTGAAGCTGCCGCTATTTCGCGAGGATGACGATGCGTGGGAGGCCTGGTTCGCGCTCGCCGGCCATCCGGTACCGACGAACGTCGCACGCGGCGCCCGGCTGGACAATCAGCAGATGCTGGGAAATGCCGCGATGGCGGGCCAGGCCGTGGCGCTGCTGAACCCGCCATTCTTCGCCGACGAACTCGCGAGCGGACGGCTGGTGCAGCCCTTCCCGCAGCGGCTCTTTTCCCGGCGCAGCTATTTCCTGGCCTATCCGAAGGTGCGGAAGGACCAGCCGAAGGTGCGCGCCTTTCGCGACTGGATCCTGGCGGAATACGCCGCCGAGGTGGCCAGGGCCGCCCCGGCGCCGGCATTGTCTACTCGTCTTTGAGCGTACCGCGGCGAATCTGGTCGAGTTCCATCGACTCGAACAGCGCCTTGAAGTTGCCCTCGCCGAAACCTTCGTCGCCCTTGCGCTGGATGATCTCGAAGAAGATCGGCCCGATCACTTCCTGGGTGAAGATCTGCAGCAGCAGTCGGCCGCCCTCGCCCTTGTCCGAGCCCGGCGCACCATCGACGAGGATGCGGTTCCTCGCCAGGCGCGGCAGGTCTTCGCCATGACCGGGCAGGCGCGTGTCGATCAGCTCGAAATAGGTATCCGGCACGGTCTGGAACGGAATGGAGCGCGCCTTCAGCGCCTCGACCGTATCGTAGATCGTGTTGGTGCCCAGCGCGATGTGCTGGATGCCCTCGCCATGGTAGGCCTCCAGATATTCGGCGATCTGACTCTTGTCGTCCGAGCTTTCGTTGATCGGGATGCGGATCTTGCCGCACGGACTGGTCATCGCCTTCGACTTCAGGCCGGTGAGCTTGCCCTCGATGTCGAAATAGCGGATTTCGCGGAAGCCGAAGAGCTTGGTGTAATAGTCGGCCCATTGCGCCATGCGGCCGCGATGCACGTTGTGGGTTAGATGGTCGATATAGGTCAGGCCGACGCCCGGAGGATTTTGATCGACGCCCGGAATCGCGACGAAATCGACGTCGTAGATCGAGCCCTTGGCACCATAGCGATCGACCAGATAGAGCAGGCTGCCGCCGATGCCCTCGATCGCGGGGATCTGCAGTTCCATCGGACCGATCTGGCTCTGGACCGGCTTCGCGCCCAGCTCGAGCGCGCGCTTGTAGGCGGCAGGCGCGTCGGCCACGCGAAATGCCATGGCGCAGGCGCACGGCCCGTGCAGCTTGGCAAAGGCCTGGGCGAAACTGTCCTTCTCGCCATTGACCACGAAGTTGACGTCGCCCTGGCGATAGAGCGCTACATCCTTGGATCGGTGGCGTGCAACCTTGACGAAACCCATCTGCTCGAACAGCCGCCCCAATGCCACCGGATCGGGGGCGGCATATTCGACGAATTCGAAGCCGTCGGTCAGCATGGGATTGTCCCAGAGGTCGATTCTTGCACTCTGAGGGGCGCTATCAGTGGCGACGGTCATGGCTTCTCCCGCATTTTTAGTGTCATGATTTCACCGAACTGTCCGGTGGATCCTCTTTCGAAGGGGCAACCGGGCAGGACTTGATGGCGAGAAGATAGTTTCATATGAAACCGATGCCAATGAAAATCGCAGAACAAGGCACTGAACCGCCGCAGGCCGACCCCCTGGCGCTCGAGGCTTTCCTGCCCTATCGCCTGTCGATCCTGTCGAATCGGGTCTCGAACGCGATCGCCCGGGTCTACCAACGGAAATTCGGGCTTTCCATTCCCGAATGGCGCCTGGTCGCCGTGGTCGGCCGATTCGGGCCGATGTCGGCGAACGAAGCCGCTGAGCGCACGGAGATGGACAAGGTCCGCGTCAGCCGCGCGGTGCAGCGCATGCTGGCCGCCGGCCTGCTGGAGCGCGCGACCGACGCCCACGACCGCCGCCGCTCGATCCTGCAGCTGTCGCCCAAGGGGGCCGCGATCCGCGAAGAGATCGCCCCCTTCGCGCTGGCCATCGAACAGCAACTGCTGGCCCCGCTCAGCGAAAGCGACCGCGCCGAACTGGACCGGGTCATGCGCATGCTGGAAAAGAGTGCCATGACGTTCCTGGAGAGCGGCCGGAAGGGCAAGCGGCCGGTGGGAGCCTGAGCACACGGCGTCTTTTGTCCGGTCGAGACCGTCACACGCCCGTCACAGCGGCGGCTTGCCCATGAGGCCGCTCGTGCTATAACCCCGCGAACTTCGCGATCCTTGGATATGAGCGAATTGGCGCGACAGACGATCCTGGTGCTGAACGGCCCCAACCTCAACTTGCTGGGTGTCCGCGAACCGACGATCTACGGCCGGGAGACCCTGGCCGACATCGAAGAGGCCTGCCTGGAGCGGGCCGAGGTGCTGGAACTCGACCTGGATTTCCGCCAGACCAACAGCGAGGGCCAGTTGATCGACTGGGTGCAGCAGGCGCGCGACAGTGCCGACGGCATCGTCATCAACGCGGCCGGTTACAGCCATACCTCGATCGCGCTGATGGATGCGCTGGCGGCGAGCGACCTGCCGATCGTCGAAGTGCACCTGTCGAACATCCACCGGCGGGAGGAATTCCGCCATCATTCCTACGTCTCGCGCGTGGCGCGCGGCGTCATTGTCGGCCTGGGCGCCCATGGCTACGAGCTGGCGCTCGACGCGATGGCCCGCCTGCTGATCGCCGATTCCTGACCTTCGGAACATCATGACCAAACCGAGCGAATTCACCGTCGACGAAGAGCGCATCCGCAAGCTGGCGGCCCTGCTCGACGAGGCCCGCCTGACCGAGATCGAATATGCCTGGGGCGAGCATCGCATCCGCGTGACGCGCAGCCCCGCACCGGTCACCGCCTACGCGGGCGCGCCGATGGCCGCCCCCGCCGGGGCGCCGGCCATTCCGGCCGAGCCCCACGCGGCAACCCATCCGGATTTGGAATTCGCCAGCCATCCGGGTGCCGTGAAATCACCGATGGTCGGCACCGCCTACCTGTCGGCCCAGCCGGGCCAGCCGCCATTTGCCCGCGTCGGCGATACGGTGGCCGCCGGCCAACCGCTGCTGATCATCGAGGCCATGAAGGTGATGAACCAGATCCGTGCGCCCAAGGCCGGCAAGGTCTCGCGCATCCTGGTCACCGACGGCAATCCGGTCGAGTTCGGCCAAGTCGTCCTGGTTCTGGAATAGGCATCCCCGTCTCATGATCGAAAAGGTGCTGATCGCCAATCGTGGAGAAATCGCGCTGCGTGTGCTGCGCGCCTGCCGCGAGATGGGGATCCACACGGTCGCCGTCCATTCGACCGCCGATGCCTCGGCCATGCATGTGCGCCTGGCCGACGAAAGCGTCTGCATCGGGCCGCCATCCGTGCGCGACAGCTACCTCAATATCCCGGCGATCCTGACCGCGGCCTCGATCACCGGGGCGGACGCGATCCATCCGGGCCTGGGGTTCCTCAGCGAAAACGCCGATTTCGCGTCCATGGTCGAAGAGCATGGGCTGACCTTCATCGGCCCCACGCCCGAGCATATCCGCATGATGGGCGACAAGGTCATCGCCAAGCGCGCGGCGACGGACCTGGGCATCCCGACCGTGCCCGGCTCCGACGGCGCCATCGGCGACATCGAGGCCGCGGTCCGGCGCGCGGAAGAAGTGGGCTATCCGGTGCTGGTCAAGGCATCGGGCGGCGGCGGCGGCCGCGGCATGAAGGTCGCGCGCTCGTCCGACGAGCTGCGCCAGCAGATCCCGCTGGCCCAGGCCGAGGCCAAGGCCTTCTTCAACAACGACGAAGTCTATTTCGAGAAGTACCTGAACACGCCGCGCCACATCGAGGTGCAGGTGCTGGGCGACGGCCAGGGCAACGCGATCCATCTGGGCGAGCGCGACTGCACGCTACAGCGTTCGCACCAGAAGATCCTGGAAGAGGCGCCCTCGCCCATCCTCAGCGCCGAGGCGCGGACCCAGATTGGCAACGTCGCGATCCAGGCGATGCAGAAGCTGAAGTACCGCGGCGCCGGCACGCTGGAATTCCTCTATCAGGACGACCAGTTCGCCTTCATCGAGATGAACACCCGCATCCAGGTCGAGCATCCGGTGTCGGAGCTGATCAGCGGCATCGATCTGGTGCAGGAGCAGATCCGCATTGCCGCCGGCGGTCTGCTGGAGATCGACCAGAGCCAGGTCAGGCTCTACGGCCATGCGATCGAGTGCCGGATCAATGCGGAGAACCCGGTGACCTTCATGCCGTCGCCCGGCAAGGTCACGGCCTATCACGCGCCCGGCGGCTATGGCGTGCGCGTCGATTCGCACCTGTACCAGGGCTATACGGTGCCCAGTTATTACGACAGCCTGGTCGCCAAGCTGATCGTCCATGGCCGCGACCGCGACGAATGCGTGCGCCGCCTGCGCCGGGCCCTGCAGGAATACGTCATCTCGGGCATCGAGACGAATATCCCGCTGCATCTGCGCCTGCTGGAGGAGCCGGACTTCATCACCGGCAATTACGATATCCACTGGCTGGAACGCTTCATGGCGCGGGACGCTTAACACCAACCCGTCATTCCCGCGAGGGAGACGGAAAGGAGGTCGGATCGGATGAAGCTCAGCCCCGATCTCCTGCTGCGCGCCTACGCCGCCGGCATCTTCCCGATGGCGGAATCCGCGGACGATCCCGAGATCTTCTGGGTCGATCCGGAGCGGCGCGGCATCCTGCCGCTCGACGGTTGCCACGTCCCGCATAAGCTGCGCCGCACCGTGCGCCACGGCCCGTTCGAAGTCCGCTGCAACAGCGCGTTCCAGGCCGTCGTGCGCGGCTGCGCCGAGGCGACGCCGGATCGGCCGGAAACCTGGATCAACGGCGAGATCCTGAAGCTCTATGTCGAGTTGCATGCGCGCGGCCGGGCCCATTCGGTCGAGACCTGGCTCGATGGCGAGTTGGTCGGCGGGCTCTATGGCGTAGCGCTGGGCGGTGCCTTCTTCGGCGAGAGCATGTTCAGCCGTGCGACGGACGCCAGCAAATTCGCCCTCGTCCATCTGGTGGCACGCCTGATCGAGAGCGGCTTCGTCCTATTGGATACGCAATTCACCACACCGCACCTGGAACGCTTCGGCGTCGTCGAGATTCCCCGCGCCGAGTATCAGCGGCGGTTGGCCAAGGCGCTCGGCACCCGTGCCGCGTTTCAGCCGGGGCTGGTCGGCGGCGACGCCGTGTCGATCGTCCTGCAATCGAGCAGCCAGACGTCGTAGACCGGGTCTTCGAGGCTGTTCAGCGCCGGCGACGAGGCGAACATCCAGCCGCTGAAGATATGCTTGGGCTCGCCCTTGTCCTGCAGGATCGCGTCGATGTCGAGATAGGCCGCACTCTCCGGCTCCTGCTCCGGCGGGCGCTTGCGGCAGTCGCGCACGGTGATCTGCAAGGTGCCGAAGCTGACCGGCTTGCCGACCGGCGCCTCGAACTTGGTGACGCGCGCCGTGGTCTTGTCGAGGCCCTGCAGGATCGCCACCGGGCCGGAGTCCGCCGCGAACGCTCCGCCGGACAGGATCGAGAGCGCCAGGGGAACCAGGACAAACCGCGCCATGTCAGTCTTTCGCATACGGATTTTCGAGTCCGGCTATCAGATCCGCCAGCACCTGGCGCATCTGAGCCTCGTCGCAGCCCATCAGGATGGCGTCTTCGAGCGCGTCCTGGGCCATCTGACGCAGTTCGACCAGGTTTTCGGTCAGGACATCGAGCTTGGCGACGCAGCCGACCGGCTCGCCCGCCGGCGTGCGCCAGCGGATCGACGCCGGGTCGACCTTACTTCGCGGGGGGCGTTCCGCCATCGAGCTTCGGCACCAGGTTGGACGATGCCGCTCCTTGTGAAGGTGCCGGGGCGCCGGCACCGCCGTCGGCCGGCTTGTTGCCGCCGCTCATGCTGAACACCGCCTGGCCGAACAGCGACATCAGGCTGGGTGCCGACTGGGTGTAGGACAGCTCCCCCCCGGCGGCGACCATCTTGTCGCTGGCACCTGGCACGAGCGACATGTACTGGTCGCCCAGCAGGCCGTTCTGGGTGATGGTCGCGATCGTGTCGACCGGCAGCTTGACCGCGTCGTCGATCGTCAGCTTGACCACCGCCTGGAACGTCTTGGGATCCAGGCTGGTGGCGACGATCGAGCCGACCTTGATGCCGCTCAGCCGCACGTCAGCCCCGTCGCGCACCCCGTCGATATGATCGAACTTGGCGCTCAAGGGATAGCCCGCGGTCGTCCGGAGCTCGGCGGAGTGATAGGCGAAGACCAGGAAGATGACGGCGACGACGATAACGACCGCGCCCATCACCGTTTCGAGAAGATTCCGATTCATGCGTCCCGTCGCCTTATGGTGATGCTCAGTTGGGTACCCATGGCTCGTAATCGCCGGTCGCCCGTGCCCGGACGCCGCCCTTCAGGATCGAACCCGGCGGCCGGTAGGCGAGCGTGGTTCCGGTCAGGTTGGGCAAATGCTCCTTCTGCCAGGGGCGCTTCTGGAGATCGGCCGGCGGCAGCGCGTTGGTCGAGTGATGCAGCCAGCCGTGCCATTCCGCCGGGACCTTGGACGCTTCGGGCATGCCGTTGTAGATGACCCAGCGGCGCTCGCGGCTGTCCATGCCCCCGCCCTTGACGAGCGGACGCGCACCTTTCAGGCGATAGTACTTGTTGCCGGCGACGTCGGTGCCGACCTGCTCGCCGCGCAGCCAGGTGAAGAGCAAAGTTCCAAGGGTCGTCATGCCGTCACACTCGATCGAAATCGCCGGGAGAGCACCATCAGACAGATGGTGGCCCGGAACCGGTTGGTCCAGGCCGAAGAAAGCCGCCGGACTATGGCACTAGCCATCGCCCGCTGTCGAGGGTGCGTCGCCACATGGCCGGTTTCCGAATGCGGGTGGCCACAAGCGCCCGCCCAGCCATCGACCGGGCGGACATCATGCTTCGCGGATCAGGCGAGGGTGCGGACCTTGGGCTCGCGCGCCCATTGCCGCGTCCGCGCCGGGGCCAGGAACGCATTCGCCTGCTTGCTGACGTCGACCACGCCGGCATCGGGCACGACGTTCGCCTTGTCGAGCAGCGGCTTTGCTTCCGGCGTGAAGCCGATCGCCTTCAGATGGACGAAGGCGTTCGACGCGAAGTCGATCGCCGCCCCTTCCGTCAGCAGCCGCTGGCATCCGTCGGCCGACAGCACGAGCGCCACTGCGTCGAAGATGACCGAGGGCGATCCGGCCAGCTGCCCGTCGGCCTTCAGCCTGCTGCCGTCCTTGAGCGTCACGCCGCCGACCTTGGGCGCCACGATCTTGACCGTGGCGCCCTCGCCCTCGGCCGCCTTCTTCACCGCCGCAACGACCGCCCCGTCGGCGCCGTCGGTCACCAGGATGCCGACGGCACGACCCTTCAGCGACGGGGGGTACTTGCCGACGATGCGCAGGGCCGGCGACGGGTCCAGGTCCTGCGGTTCCACCGCCGCCTTCGCCTTGGCCGGCAGATCCATGGCGAGGCCGTCGGCCACGCGCTGGGCCAGCGTCTCGTCGACGTTCCGCAGGTTGGCCAGCACGCGCGTGCGCACCGGCTCGATCGTCACCTTCGACAATTCGAACACGAGCGCGCTGGCCAGATGGGCCTGCTCGATCTCGGTCTGCGACTGGAAGAACAAGCGGGCCTGGCTGTAATGGTCGGCGAAGGTTTCGGCGCGCAGCCGGACCTTGGTCTCGCCCAGCGGCTGCTTGAAGCTGCGGAATCCGCCCGCGGGGTCCTCGCGCGGCCCACCGATCTCGCCGGCGTGGCCCAGGCTGTTCGGCTCGTAATTGGCGCGGCCCTGCGGCACCTGGGTCTGCATGTGCCCGTCGCGCTGCAGGTTCTGGAACGGGCAGCCCTTGGCCTGGTTGATCGGGATCTGGTGGAAATTGACCGTGCCTAGGCGCGACAGCTGCGTGTCCTGGTACGAGAACAGTCGCCCCTGCAGCAGCGGATCCTCCGACACGTCGATGCCCGGTGGCATGTTGGTCGGCAGGAACGCCACCTGCTCGGTCTCGGCGAAGAAATTGTCGGGGTTGCGGTTCAAGGTCATCTTGCCGACGACCTGGATCGGCACGACCTCCTCCGGGATCAGCTTGGTCGCGTCCAGGATGTCGAACGGCAGCGCGTCGGCCTCGGCCTGGGTCAGCAGTTGGACGCCGAACTCCCATTCCGGAAAATCGCCGGCGGCGATCGCCTCGTGCAGGTCGCGGCGATGGTAGTCGGGATCGGCCCCGGCGATCTTCACCGCCTCGTCCCAGCAGGTCGATTGCGTGCCCAGCACCGGGCGCCAGTGGAACTTGACGAAGGTCGCCTCGCCCGCCGCGTTGACCAGGCGGAAACTATGGACGCCGAAGCCCTCCATCATGCGCAGCGAGCGTGGGATCGCCCGATCGGACATCGCCCACATGATCATATGGGTCGATTCCGGCATCAGCCCGATGAAGTCCCAGAACGTGTCATGGGCGCTGGCCGCCTGCGGATAGCCGCGATCGGCCTCCATTTTCACCGAGTGCACGAGGTCCGGAAACTTGATCGCGTCCTGGATGAAGAACACCGGGATGTTATTGCCGACCAGATCCCAGTTGCCCTCCGTGGTGTAGAACTTGACCGCGAAGCCGCGCACGTCGCGCGGCGTGTCGACCGAGCCGGCCCCGCCGGCCACGGTCGAGAAGCGGGTGAACAGCTCGGTCTTCTTGCCGACCTCGGTCAGGATCTTGGCCGTGGTGTATTTCGCCAGCGATTTCGTCAGCTCGAACACGCCGTGGGCGGCGGAGCCCCGGGCATGGACGATCCGCTCCGGAATGCGCTCATAGTCGAAATGCTGGATCTTCTCGCGCAGCACGAAATCTTCGAGCAGCGTCGGCCCACGGCTGCCGCCCTTCAGCGAATTCTGATTGTCGCTGACCGGCACGCCATGATTGGTCGTCAGGCGCTCGGCCGGCGCGGACGCGGTCTGATGCAGCTCCCCGCCATTGCCCACCATGGTTTCGGCAGCGGTCGGCGTGGTTCCGTTCTTTGGGGCCATCAGATTTTTCCTTTTTGCGGACCGATCGACGACGTCGAACACTCGTTCGACTGGGTGCCGCCATCCGTCGGGCCGATCGTGAGCCGGTGAACTCCGTGCGTGCATGGAGGCGGTGCGCGATCGCTCGCGCCCCGCTGTCCCAACCGCGATGGGCGTCATCGGTTCCACATTGTCGGGACGGGCGGGCTTGAGGGGCGGAAACCGCCCTTCATGTTCCTATTTTGTTCTTTACAGATTCCGAAACATCTGAGATAGATTCCCCATCGCTCGCATTGCGCCCGCCCGGATTTTTCCGCGGCGGGCTTTTTGTTTTGCGCTTCCAGCAAGAAGGACCCTGCTTCATGGCAGCATCCCCCGGCCCTTCCGAGGCGGGCCTGTTCGCGCGCGTGGTCGGTGGCCTGCGCTATGCGGTGACCGGTGCGGCGCCGGCCTGGTTCGGCCCGTCGCAGCCGCTGGCGCCCGAGGCGCCGGCCGAGACAGCGGGCCGGCAGTTCGACTACCCGGTCGGCTATAACCTGCGGCTCCAGCCGCGCCAGGACGAGGGCACCGGCTTCGCCGAACTGCGCGGTTTGGCCGACGCCTACGACCTGGTCCGCCTGGTGATCGAGACGCGCAAGGACCAGATCGAGGCGCTCGACTGGACGGTGCGGCCACGGCGCGGCGGATCCTCGGACGATCCGCGCATCGTCGCGATCCAGGACCTGCTGCGTTCGCCGGACCGGGAACATCCCTGGGGCACCTGGGTGCGGCTGCTGCTGGAGGACCTGTTCGTGCTCGATGCGCCGGCGCTCTATGTCCGGCGCACCGCCTCGGGCGCGCTCTGGGGCCTGGAGGTGGTCGACGGCGCCACGATCAAGCGGCTGCTGGGTCCGGACGGGCGCACGCCGCGGCCGCCGGACCCGGCCTACCAGCAGGTGCTGAAGGGCGTGCCGGCGGTCGATTATACCGCCGACGAGTTGCTCTACGCGCCGCGCAATCCCCGGCCGCACAAGGTCTATGGCTATTCGCCGGTCGAGCAGATCCTGATGACGGTCAACATCGGGCTGCGGCGCCAGGTCAGCCAGCTCAACTATTTCACCGAGGGCAACACGCCGGAAGCACTGATCGGCGTGCCGGAGCAA
>NZ_DASZBY010000046.1:0-33408 GCF_035943795.1 Aliidongia sp.
TAGGGGCCGCTGACGGAATAAAGGACCGTGATCTGCGGAATTGTCCGAAGCAGGGTTTCGGCCTTGGCGGCGAATTTCGGCAGGATGGTGATGAGCACATGGGCGCGGATCAGCGCGCCCGCCGCCTCCGGTGCCAGGCGAACGGTATATCCGGCGATGATGCCGCCGCGCTCCAGCCGTTCCAGGCGGCTCTGCACCGTGGTGCGCGACAGGCCCAGGGCACGCGCCAGATCGGCGGTCGGCCGGCGCGCATCGGCGCGCAACAGCCGCAGCAGTGCCTCGTCGGTCGGGTCTATCGTCACTTTTCCTGCCATATCGTCGTTCCGCCGAGCTTCGCGATTCGGATCGTCGCTCTGCTGACTACAGACCGACGAGCGCGGGATGTAAAGCTTGCAGCAGATACTTCTATTCGTTTCGAGAGGAAAACCCATGAAGGACGTGCTCGTCGTCGGCGCCGGCAAGATCGGCTCGACCATCGCCGAAATGCTCGATGCGACCGGCGACTATCGGGTCGCGATCGCCGACCGTTCGGCCGACCAGCTGGCCCGGCTCGGGACCGGTCCCGGCGTCGAACGGCTGACGCTCGACGTCGCCGACGGCGAAGCCCTCGGTCGTGCGCTGGCCGGCCGCTTCGCGGTCCTGAGTGCGGCACCCTATCATCTGACCGGCAAGGTGGCGCAGGGCGCGTTGGCGGCCGGCACCCACTACCTCGACCTGACCGAGGATGTCGCGACCACGCGGCTGGTGAAGCGGCTGGCGGTCGAGGCCACCAGCGCCTTCATTCCCCAATGCGGGTTGGCCCCCGGCTTCATCTCGATCGTCGCCAACGATCTCGCCGGCCATTTCGACCGGCTCGACACGGTCAAGATGCGCGTCGGCGCGCTGCCGCAATATCCGTCGAACGCGCTCAACTACAACCTGACCTGGAGCACCGACGGCGTCATCAATGAATATTGCGAACCGTGCGAGGCGATCGTCAACGGAAGCTTGCGCGAAGTGCCGCCGCTGGAAGAACTCGAGGAATTCTCGCTGGACGGCATCACCTACGAGGCGTTCAACACCTCGGGCGGGCTCGGCACCCTGTGCGAGAGCCTGGCGGGCAAAGTGCGCAACCTCAACTATCGCACCATCCGCTATCCCGGCCATTGCGCGATCATGAAGGCGCTGCTGAACGACCTGCGCCTGCGCGACCGGCGCGACGTGTTCAAGGACATCCTGGAGAACGCGCTGCCGGCGACGATGCAGGACGTCGTCGTCATCCTGGTCACGGTCAGCGGCTGGCAGGGCGACCGGTTCCTGCAGGAGACCTACGCGAACAAGGTCTATAGCCGGCCAATCGGCGGCCGCGTCCATAGCGCCATCCAGATCACCACCGCGTCGGGCATCTGCACGGTGCTGGACATGCTGGCCGACGGGCAACTGCCGCCCAAGGGCTTCGTGCGCCAGGAAGACATCCCGTTCGACGCATTCATCAACAACCGCTTCGGCCGCGCCTACGGCCAGGAGCTGCGCCAAGCCGCCTGAGAGGGTCGGCGGACCGCCGATCGGCCCCGGGAAGCCATGCTGTCACGGCATTGCCGCCCGGCTCGATCCGGAGGAGCGAGGAGCCCATTTTTCCCTTGCGCGCCGCCGGCCGCCTGATTAGTTTCCGGCTCCCGACGCTGGCGACCTTCGCCGCCGCCGGACCCGAAATTCGGGGTCATAGCTCAGTTGGTAGAGCGCTACAATGGCATTGTAGAGGTCTGCGGTTCGATTCCGCATGGCTCCACCATATAGAACAAGCGCCCGGCGCTTGGAAATGCAGAGAGCCCGGGTTCGATCGAACCCGGGCTCTTTCGTTTTGGCCGTCGGCACGGCGCCCGCTTACCGCTGGCGCAACGCCAGGACGACTCCGCTGAGCGTGAGAATCATCGCCGAAACTTCTCTCAGACCCAGCGGCTCGCCCAACATGATCGCCGCCGAGATCACGCCGACGATCGGCACCAGGAGCATGGCAGTCGACGCCGCCGCCGGTGGCAGCCGGCGGAGCGCGGCAAACCAGGTGAGATAGCAGACGCCCATCGGAAAGATCGTCATGTAGACGAAGGTGCCGAGTGCCGCCGGCGTGAGCGCGCCCAGGTCCGGGTGTTCGAAGGCGAGACCGAGGAGGACCATGGGAAGGCAGCCGAGGCCGACCTGCCACGCCGTGAGCGCGATCGGCGTGACCGGCAACGGCGTGCGGTTCAGGACGGCGCCCAGCGCGAACAGGACGGCAGCGCCGAGCGCAAACGCGACGCCATAGAGTTTGCCGGCATCGATCGCGAATTCCTGGCCGCCCAGAAGGACCATCACGCCCGCCAGGCCCAGCAGGAGCGCCGCAAAGCCCCGCGCCGTCGGACGCATTCCGAGGAACGGCCATGCGAACAAGGTCGTCCAGATCGGCATCGTGTAGACGAGAAGCGCGCCCTCTCCGACGGGCACCCATTTCATGCACAGCGACGAGAATCCCATCCATGCGAAGACGTTGGTGAAGGCGGCAAAGAGCAACCTGGGAACGGCCACGCCCGGCACCTTGAGGCTCTCCCCGCGTTGATGCGCGACGACCGCAAGCGCAGTTGCCGAGAGCACCCCTGCAAGGCCTCGCGAGAAGAGCGGAGGCCAGACGTGCAGCAGGAATTTCATCGAAGGCCAGTTGAATGCCCAGCCAATGCCCGTGACGAGCAGGCAGATCACGCCAAACGTCCTCGGCGAGATCGTGGGCGAAGACGAGGTCCGCACGGTCAGGGGCCGCGACCTCGTATGATCGGTCATGGCCGTGCCAATTCCTGCCGACTCGTCGAAAGCGTCGCCAACACGTCGTGAAAGGCCGACAGGACCGGATCGGTCTTCTGCAGTGCCCATCCGACAAAGCTGCCGCCTTCGAGGGTGCTCAGCAGCAGCAACGCGACGCGGTCGATACCGATCGCGTCCGTCAGTTCGCCCGCCGCAACGCCCTCACGCACGACGTCGGCCAGCCAGTTCAAGTGCAAATCGAAGAAGGCGCAGACCGTAGCCCTGAGGCTCTCCGGCAGGGCAGAGCGTTCCGCGGAAAGCGCCCCGCAGAGCGGCAGCATCCCGTTTTCGAAGCCATCGAGGAAAAGCTGCGCATAGGCGATCAGTCGCGCCTGGGCCTGCGTGTCGGCGCGTTTGATAGCCGCCAAGGTGCTCGTGAAATTTGCGATATACCGGGACACCAACAGGGCCGCGAGATCTTCCTTCTTCGGAAAATGGTGATGGACGCTGGCTTTCCGGATGCCGCTGCTCTCAGCCAGGTCGGCATAGCTGAAGGCGGAATAGCCGCGCGTCCGAATGAGGTACTCGGCGCGTTGGAGGAGTGCGTCTCGGGTTCCGAGGGTCATGTCCGCATTCTTCCTACTAGTAGGTAGGGAGTCAAGCCTGTCGAGAGTCGCGCGCGTCGAAGGGCCAGACGGATTTCCGCTTCCGCATTTCACAGAGGCGCCCGTCTGAAGCTTCGAGCGGTAGCCGGTCAAAGGACGGGCAGATCATTATTGCCGCCATGAACCAAGTGTGTTGCGAACATCGCTGATTATTTCGAGAATTTTAGATAATAGATTTCGTAACGAGCCAATGCCGCCGCGGACATGGCGCCCAACAAGACAGGGGGCCGTCGCGGTTGGCCGGGACCGCCGGTGCGTCATCGATGCCGGTCGGCCGGGGCTCATTCCCGTCGGGCCGAAAGCCCGTCGCTCGTTCGAGAGATTATGGAGAGTTTACCATGGGCACGGAACAAAAGGTCGCCGTCATCACCGGCGCCTCTCAGGGCATCGGCGCGGCACTGGTCAAGGCTTTTCGGGAGCGGAACTATCGCGTCGTCGCGACGGCACGCTCGATCCAGGAGACGAACGACCCGGACATCCTGGCCGTCCCCGGCGACATTGCCGATCCCCGCACGGCGCAGCGCGTGATTTCCGAGGGCCTGGCCCGGTTCGGCCGGATCGACACTCTGGTCAACAACGCGGGCGTCTTCATCGCGAAGCCCTTTACCGACTATACGCCGGAAGAATATG
This sequence comes from Aliidongia sp., assembly GCF_035943795.1. Classification (NCBI taxonomy): domain Bacteria; kingdom Pseudomonadati; phylum Pseudomonadota; class Alphaproteobacteria; order Rhodospirillales; family Dongiaceae; genus Aliidongia; species Aliidongia sp. The sequence continues at coordinate 4,047 of NZ_DASZBY010000046.1, forward strand.
CGGCGATGCTGGGCGTCAATCTGAACGGGTTCTTCCACATCAGCCAGCTTGCCGTGGCCGAGATGGTGAAGCAGGGCGGCGGCCATGTCGTCAGCATCACGACCAGCCTGGTCGACCACGCCAACAGCAACGTGCCGTCGGTCCTGGCGTCGCTGACCAAGGGCGGCATCAACGCGGCCACCAAGTCGCTCGCCATCGAATACGCGAGCCGCGGCGTGCGGGCGAATGCCGTGTCTCCGGGCATCATCAAGACGCCGATGCACGCGCCTGAGACGCATGATGCGCTGGGCAAGCTGCATCCGGTCGGCCACATGGGCGAGATCCGCGACATCGTCGATGCCGTCCTCTATCTCGAGGGAGCGAGCTTCGTGACCGGCGAGATCCTGCACGTCGACGGCGGCCAGTCGGCCGGCCACTGACCGGCCGCCATCACCCTTTCACCAACGAGGAAGACCATGCCGATCGTAACGATCCAGATCACACGCGAAGGCACCGCGCCCGGTGCCGACGCCGCGACGCCTGCGGAAAAGGCGGCGCTCATCAAAGGGGCGAGCGAGCTGTTGCTCACGGTGCTGAACAAGCCGCTCGAGGCGACCTTCGTCGTGATCGAGGAGGTCGAGACGGAGAACTGGGGCTGGGGCGGCCTGCCGGTCGAAGAATACCGGCGGCGGCGCGCCGCCGGTCGGACGTGACGCAGCGCGTCAGCCGCTGGTCCGATCCGACGGTTGCCCGGCCGGCCGCTCGCCAAGCTGCCAGGCCGGCGAGGCCTGCTCGACGAGGTCGATGAAGGTGCGAACCTTGCGCGACAGCAGGCGCGAGGTCGGAAAGACGGCGTGGATCGGCAGCGGCGGCGGCGCGAAATCCCGCAGCACCTCGATCAGGCGGCCGTTGCGGCAAGCGTCGATGACCTGATAACTCAAGGCCGATGCGATCCCGCCGCCGGCGATCGCATGATCGATCGCCGCTTCGCCGCTGTTGCTGAAGAATTGCGGGGCGACCGGCACGGACGAGACCTTGCCGTCCGACCAGAACGACCATTCCCGCCGAGAGGCGGCACCGGAAAACGCGATGAGGCGGTGCCCGTCGAGCTCGCCCGGCACCTGCGGAACACCCTGTTTCGAGAGGTAGGCAGGGCTCGCCACCAGCGTGCGTCGGGTCTGTCCGAGGCTGCGGGCGATCAATCCGGAATCGGCGAGGTCGCCGACACGGATCGCCACGTCGATCCCTTCCTCGACGAGGCTGACGTAGTGGTTGGCCAGCTGCAGCTCGACGCTGACCTTCGGGTAGAGTTCGAGATAGCGGGTCAGGATCGGCGTCGCATGAAGACGCCCGAACACCACCGGCACGGCGACCACCAGGCGGCCGGTCGGCTCACCACGCTCCGCCTGCGCCGAGAGTTCGGCCTCCTCGAGCTCGGCCACGATCCGCCGGGCGCGCTCCAGATAGCGGGCGCCGGCATCCGTCAGCCGAACCGATCGCGTGGTCCGCTGCAGCAGGCGCACGCCGAGCCTGGTCTCCAGCGCGGCGATCAGCCGGGTGACGACGGACGGCGACATGTCGAGTTTACGCGCAGCGGCGGAGAAGCTCTGGGCGTCGCAAACCGCGATGAACACCTGCATCACCTCGAACCGATCGCTCATGACCATGCCTCATCGGGCCGCGCTGCGGATTATTGCCGGATCCGGCGAGGTGAGTTGCAGCTACCGCCGATTGTTCCTGTACCCGAAGAGAATAAATTTCAAGCGGGACCGTTGGCGCCTGCCGTCGGCCACCCGCATCCGGGCCTGGATCGCCAGAGCCAAGACGTCGGAAGGAAGTTTCGAGATGTCCGCCCCGCACGCGCTGCCGTTGCCCCTCACCGTCGGAGACGCCGGCCAGATCGACGGTTCACCCCCGACCGACCCTCCGCAGCGGCGTGAGCCCAGCGCCTGGCGCTCGACCCTCTCGGGCATGTGCGCCAGCCTCATCGGCATCGGCCTTGCCCGATTTTCCTATACGCCGTTGTTGCCGGCGATCATTGCCGCGCACTGGTTCGCCGCCGCATCGGCGGCCTATCTCGGCGCGGCCAATCTGGGCGGATATCTGGCGGGCGCGCTGCTGGCGGGCCCGGCGGCAAGGCATCTGCCGGCAGCCACGATCATTCGCGGCATGATGCTGCTGGCGGCCGTCGCGTTCTTCGCCTGCGCCTGGCCGGTCGACTTCGCCTGGTTCTTCGCATGGCGCTTCGCCTCCGGCATTTCGGGGGGTGCGCTCATGGTGCTGGCGGCACCGACGATCCTGCCCAGCATCGCGCCCTCCCGGCGCGGGGTCGCCAGTGGCGCCATCTTCATGGGCGTCGGGCTTGGCATCGGCGTATCGGGCACCCTGGTCCCACTGCTGCTGCAACAGGGCCTGATCCAGACATGGATCGGGCTCGGCGTGCTGGCGCTCGTGCTGACGGCCGTGGGCTGGGGCGGCTGGCCGGCCCAGGTGGCCCCCGCGGCCACCAGGCATGTCGCCGCCATCGGATCGGTTCCAAAGCTGCGGCTGCGGGCGCTCTACCTCGAATATGGGCTGAACGCGGTCGGCCTCGTGCCGCACATGATCTTCCTGGTCGACTATGTCACGCGCGGCCTCGGACAAGGGCTGCAGGCGGGTGCCGAATATTGGGTGCTGTTCGGCATCGGTGCCATCGTCGGTCCGCTGCTGACGGGGCATCTGGCCGACCGGGCCGGCTTCGGACCGGCGCTGCGCCTGGCTTATCTCTGCCAGGGGGTGGCGGTCGTGCTGCCGCTTCTGGGGCTGGGCGCGCCGGGACTGATCGTATCGAGCCTGATCGTCGGTGCCTTCACTCCGGGCATCGTCCCGCTGGTGTTGGGGCGCGTCCATGAATTGCTGGCGCATCATCCGGCCGCGCATAAGAGCGCCTGGAGCAAGGCAACGACGAGTTTCGCCGTGCTTCAGGCCGGCGCGGCCTATGGGTTGTCGTTCCTCTTCGTCAACAGCGGCGGGAACTATCGGCTGCTGTTCATGGTCGGCGCCGCCGCCCTGGCCACGGCACTACTGGTCGACCTGGTCGTCGGGGCACACCAAGCCAGCGGGACCACGCCGCAATCCTGAGGAAATCGCGGCGTGGCCCGGATGACGAGGTCCGGTACGGCCCCCGGGTTTACGTCCTTCAGGCCGCGCGAGACGGTTGCGGCTTGCGCAGTTCGACCGCAGCTGCCGATGGGTTCGGGCCGCTCCGCAGAACATCGAACAGTTCGAGGGTCCCTCTGCGCGTGATGTCGCTGATCTCCCGCAGATCCGCGAGCGTCTCATCGAATGCGCTCCGCACGGTCGCGACCTGTCTGGGCACGACATCCGCGGGATTACGCGCATCGAACAGCAGCGTCATTTCAGCCGCGAACTGCGCCGCCTCCTTCTGCAGCAGGTCGAATTGCTTGGAGATGACGGCTGAAACCGTCGAGGAGATGATCGCGGTCGCGCGACCGAAGGCATCGATCTGCCGCTGCTGGGTTTCGATCAGGCTCGACCGATCGAAACCGAACCGCGAACGATCTGGAGCCGGATCGGCCACGTCAGTCGAAATTGCGGTGTTTTCCGTCATGGCTCTCATCCTCTGTGATGGACGTCCACCGGGCCGGCGCCAGGGCCTGGTGCCGCGGTAGCACAATGTCGACAGCAAAAATGAGCTTGGGTCGGGATCGTGGACGGGCTTCGCCACCGATCCGGGCACGGCCGCGAACGGGTTCTCCGGTCCGATCGACCGATCCTAGTTGCCCTGGATTTCGCCCGTCAAGATTGTAACAAATGAATATCGAATATGAAACTCGCGGGGGTTCGCCTACCCCCGGTTCCGAATCACGGCAGGAGCCCGGGAAAGGACCGCATCCGAAACGGCATCCGCCGCCGGATCGATCATCGTCTTCATATTCGGTTGATTTTCCTGTGATAAAGTTCACCCTGGATTGCTTAAGGTCCTGTCTTCGTTCGAGAAATGATGGCACTGGCAATATCTGGCCTCACGGCACGACACCTGGCACCCGCGACTGACCGCATCGGCAGCCGGTGATGATGCGCGCCGCACCGCACATCATGGTCATCGAGGACTCGCCGACCCAGGCGCTGAAGCTGCAATTCATGCTCGACAGCCAGGGGTGGACCGCCAGCATGTGCGGCGATGCGGAATCCGCTCTGGAACAGCTCGGTGGCGTCCTGCCGGATCTGGTGCTCGTCGATTTCCATCTGCCGCGCATGAACGGCGACGAGTTCGTCCGGCAGATCCGCATGAACGTGCGGACGCGCGAGCTGCGCGTATTGATGCTGACCGACAGCGACACGGCGGAGACGGAGCGCAAAGGTTTCGAGAGCGGCGCCGACGCCTATGTGCAGAAGTCGGCCGATTCGGATATTCTGCTGACCCGCGTCCATGCCCTGCTGCGCAAGGCAAAGCCTTCGATCATGTCCCATGGCGCGGCACCCGGCTTTCGCCGCAGCCGGTTGCTCGTCGTCGACGACAGCCCGACCTATCTCTATTTCATCACGGCACAGTTGGAGGAGGAGGGGCACGAGGTCGTCGCCGTGGCGAGCGGCCGCGAGGTCCTGGCAAAGGTCGAAGCGGAGCCGTTCGACTGCATCGTCGTCGATCTGGTGATGCCGGAGATGAGCGGCACCGACCTCTGCGCCCATCTCGATGCGATCCGCCGCAAGCACGACCAGCTGTTCCAGATCGTCATCCTGACCGCGCGCGATTCCAAAGAAGACATGATGCGGGGGCTGGAAGCCGGGGCCGACGATTTCGTCGGAAAATCGAGCGAGAGCGAGATCCTGAAGGCCCGGATCCGGGCATTGCTGCGCCGCAAGTTCCTGCATGAGGAGAACACGCGGATCACGGGCGAGTTCAAGAACAAGGAACTCGAACTCGAGCGGGCACACGCCGCAAAGCAGGCGGCCGAGGCGCGCGGCGCGCTGGCGGAAGCGCTCGAACGGTCGAACGGTGAACTGGCCACGGCCTATCGGGAACTCCAGGAAACCCAGACCCAGCTCGTCCAGTCGGCGAAGATGGCCTCGCTCGGCGCACTGGTGGCCGGCATCGCCCACGAGATCAACAATCCCTTGGCCTTCGTCTCGAACCATTTGGGCACCGTCACCCGTGGCGTCGATGCCCTGGTGCCGGAGATCGAGTCCCATCTATCGGAGACCGGCGGCCGGACACTCGACAAGGTGCGCCAGCGGCTGGAAGCCATGAGGCTCGGCGTGGACCGGGTCGAGGACCTGGTCGTCAAGCTGCGGACGTTCTCGCGGCTCGACGAGGCCGAGGTCAAGACGATCGAGATCGAAGAAAGCATCGAGTCCGTGCTGACCCTGCTGCAGCACAAGCTGGCGGATCGGCTGACCATCGTCCGGCACTATGGGGAGGTCAAACGGGTGTCCTGCTATCCGGGGCCGCTCAACCAGGTGATCATGAACGTCGTGGCCAATGCCATCGACGCGATCGAAGGGAGCGGCACGATCACGATCGCAACCGGCCAGGTGGGCCCAATGCTGGCGATTTCGATCGGCGACACCGGCATCGGCATTCCGGCGGCCATCAGGGATCGCGTCTTCGACCCGTTCTTCACCACCAAGCCGGTCGGCGCCGGCACCGGCCTCGGCCTGTCGATCTCCTACGGCATCGTGCGGCGGCACGGCGGCCTGCTCGAGATCCGGAGCGAGGAAGGACGAGGCACCGAGGTCACGATCAAGATCCCCCTCGAGCCGGAGCCGCGACCGGCATGATCGACGCAAGGCGGACCGGCGACGGAAAGGCAAGGACGAAGAGCATGATGGACACCATCCTGGTCGTGGACGACGAGCCCCAGGTGCTCGCCGCCATCGCCGACACGCTCGAAGACGATTTCAACGTCCTGGTCAATGCCTCGCCGCTCTCGGCGATGGAAACGCTGCGCCAGACGAAGGGCCTGTCGGTCATCATCTCCGACCAGCGCATGCCGGGCCTGAGCGGGCACGAATTCCTGACGCGTGCACGCGAATTCTCCGATGCGACGCGCATCCTGATCACCGGCTATTCGGACATGGATGCGGTGATCGCCGCGGTCAATTCCGGACGCATCTTCGGCTATATCTCCAAGCCCTGGGACCCCGACAAGCTCCGGCATCTCATCCGGCAGGCGGCCGACCATTGCGAGTTGCTGCGCGCGCTGACCGAGGAGCAGCGGCTGCTCAACAACCTGATGGATAACGTTCCCGACGCGATCTATTTCAAGGACCGCGAGCGCCGCTATCTGCGAAGCAACCGGGCCCATGCCCGCACCCTGGGGCTCGGTGACCCTGCCCTGACGATCGGCAAGCGCGCCGAAGACTTCCTGTCGCCCGAACAAGCCCAGCTCTTCGAAGCGGCGGACGGTCGGGTGCTGGCGGCGAACGCATCCCACATCGACACGCTGGTCAAGCTGCAGACGGCGGGCGAGCCGGTGCGGTGGCTGTCGACCACGCGGGCACCGATACGGGACGAAGCAGGGGAGATCACCGGCCTCGTCGCCATTTCGCGAGACGTCACGGCGCGGCAGCTGGCCCAGGAAGAATTGCGCGAGGCGCACGATCTGCTGGAGCAGCGGGTCGCGGAGCGGACCGCGGAACTATCGGCCACGGCCGAGCAGCTGGTCGTCGCCCGCACGGCCGCCGAAGCCGCGAGCCAGGCAAAGTCGCAGTTTCTCGCGACCATGTCCCACGAGTTGCGCACGCCGCTGACCGGCCTCATCGGCTTCCCGGAGCTGCTGCTGCGCAAGGAGACCCCTCCGGAAGAGCTTCGCCGTTTCCTCGAACTGCAACGCGACGCGGGCAGGGCACTCCTGGCGCTGGTCAACGACATCCTCGATCTTTCGAAGATCGAGGCCGGAAAGCTGGAACTCGAGCAGGTGCCGTTCGAGCCGCGCGGGGTCTTCGCCGACTGCGAAGCGCTCGTCGCCCATGGCGCCCAGGCGAAAGGATTGGCGCTCGCGACCCGGGTCGATGCCTCCGTCCCGGGCTGGCTGCTGGGCGACCCGACGCGCCTGCGCCAGATCACGCTCAATCTGCTGGGCAACGCCGTGAAATTCACCGATGCCGGCAGCGTGACGCTGGCGGCCCGCTGGACCGAAGCTTCGTCCGGTCTTCCGGAGCTGCACATCGCCGTCACGGACACCGGCATCGGCATCCCGGCCGACAGGCTCGGACGACTATTTCAGGAATTCAGCCAGGTCGACGATTCGACCAGCCGCCGCTTCGGCGGTTCGGGATTGGGGCTTGCCATCTGCCGCCGGCTGGTCGAGCTGATGGGCGGTCGGATCGGCGTCGAAAGCACGGCGAACAGCGGCAGCACGTTCTGGCTGCAGATACCGGCGGCGATCGGACCGGCCGCCATGGCATCCACCGCCGATCGTTCCCCCGCCGCCGCCCTGGATGGCGGCGCGGCGCGGCGCATCCTGCTGGCCGAGGACAGCGCACCTGTGCAGATCCTCGTCACCGCGGTGCTGGAGGCCGCGGGGCATCACGTCGACGTCGTCGAAAACGGTGCCGCGGCCGTCCGCGCGGCCGCGAACGGCACCTACGACCTGATCCTGATGGACGTGCAGATGCCGGTACAGGACGGGCTGGCTGCGACACGGGAGATCCGGGCGTCCGAGGCCGGCGGCGACCACATCCCCATCGTGGCCTTGACGGCCAATGCGACGAGCGGCGAGCTGGAACGCTGCAAACTGGCAGGCATGGACGTCTTCCTGACCAAGCCGGTCGATCTCGATCTTCTGCTGACGACCATTCAGCGCCTGAAACCGGCCCCGGCTTAGGGACGACGGTTCGTGGCACCCGCTCATCATCTGCTCAGCTTCACCCTCGGCCACCAGCGCTATGCGCTTCGCCTCGGTGCCGTCGAGCGCGTGGTGCGGATCGTCGAGATCGTTCCGCTGCCGCGGGCGCCCGACATCGTGCTGGGCGTGATCGATCTGCACGGGCGCGTCATTCCGGTGGTCGATACCCGCAAGCGTTTCGGCCTGCCTGCCCGACGTCCTACCCTCAACGATCATCTGATCGTCGCGCGCACGCCCGGCCGGTCGCTGGTCCTGCTGGTCGACCGCGTGGACGACGCCATCGAATGCACGGCGGCGGACGTGACGGCTGCCACCGAGATCCTGCCGGGCATGGACTATGTCGAAGGGGTCGCGAAGCTGCCCGATGGCACGGTCCTGATCCACGACCTTGCGACGTTCCTGTCGCTCGACGAGGCGACGACGCTCGAGGCGGCATGCGACGCCGCGGAGCAGCCGCATGGAGCCTAATCTTCCCGAAACCCTGCTCGCGCAGTTCAGCGACTACCTCGCGGCCCGGGTCGGCCTGCATTTTCCGCGCGACCGCTGGGCCGACCTCACGCGCGGGATCGCCCTCGCCGCCACCGACCTGGGCTTTCCCGATACGGCGACCTGCGTGCGCCACCTGCTGTCGTCCGGGCTCACCCAGTCGCAGATCGAGGTGCTGGCAAGCCACCTCACGATCGGCGAGACCTACTTCTTTCGGGAGCCGCGCAGTTTCGAAGCTCTGGCGCAGCAGGTGCTGCCGGACCTGATCTGGTCGCGCCGGGCGGATAGCCGGTCGCTCCGGATCTGGAGCGCGGCCTGCTGCACCGGCGAGGAGGCCTATTCGATCGCCATCCTGCTCGACCAGTTGATCCCCGACATCGCGGACTGGAACATCACGATCCTCGCGACCGATATCAACCCGCGCTTCCTGCGCCGGGCCGCGGAAGGTTTCTACACCGAATGGTCGTTCCGGGGCGTCGGGGCCGACATCAAGGACCGGTACTTCACGCGGGAGCCCGGTGGCTTTCGGATCATCCCGCGCATCAAGGCCCTGGTGACCCTGGCCTATCACAATCTCGTCGAGGATCGGTTCCCGTCGCTCGACAGCAATACGAATGCGATGGACATAGTGCTGTGTCGGAACGTGCTGATGTATTTCAGCCCGGAGCGCGCCCGTGTGGTCGTGGCGCATCTCCACCGCGCCCTGCGGGAAGGCGGCTGGCTGATCCCCAGTGCGGTCGACGGCGCCCCGCCGCTGTTCGCGCCGCTCGTGCTCGCCGATATTGAGGGAGCCTCGCTCTATCGCAAGCGCGCGGCGGCATTCCCGACACCGCCGCCCCCTCCCGCCATGCCGATCATCCCGCAGCCGGCACCGGCATCCCCTGTCGAACCCATCCAGAGTGCCGGCGGCTACCAGGCGGCATCGGCGCTGCACGACAAGGGGCGCTATGGCGAGGCGTCGGAAAAGCTGCTCGGGCACCTGTCCGCCGAGCCTGGCGATGTTCCGGCCATGCTTCTGCTCGCCCGGACCTATGCCAATCAAGGCCGCCTGGCCGACGCGTTGCAATGGTGCACCAAACTCGTCGCGGCCGACCGGCTCAGTGCCGGCCACCATTACCTGCTGGCCATGATCCAGCAGGAGATGGGCGCCCTGTCGGACGCCGCCACCTCGCTCCATCGCGCCCTGTTTCTCGACCCGCAGTTCGTGCTGGCCCATTTCGCCTCGGCGAACCTGGCCCGGATCGAAGGCAAGCGACCCGAGGCGCGAAAACATTATCGCAATGCCCTGCAGCTGCTCGAAGGGCGCGCCCCGGGCGATGTCCTGCCCGAATCCGAAGGGCTGACGGTCGAACGCCTGACGCAGATCGCGCGCCACGCCGCCGAGATGATCGATGGAGGACGGGTATGATCGATTGGGAGGCCGTGCATCGGCGTCTGGCGCGCCTGGAGACGGCCCTCGACCGGGGCGGCCGCCGCACGGCCCGAGAGATGCGGGAGGTTCTGCACGATCGGGCGCGGATCCTGGCTCGCCCGGCCGGTATCGGGCGGGGCGCCGACGATCAGGTCGAATTCCTCGAATTCACCGTGGCGGACGAACGCTATGGCATCGAGACGGCGCATATCCGTGAAGTCGCCATCGTGACCGCTCTCACCCCGGTTCCCGGCACGCCGGCCTTCATCGGCGGTATCGCCACCGTGCGCGGCCAGATCCTTTCCGTTCTCGACATCGGACGCCTGTTCGATCTGCCGGACCTTGGCGGAGCACCGCCCGGAAAGCTCGTCGTGCTCGAAGGGCCGGACATGCCGGTTGGGATCCTGGCGGCGGCCATCATCGGCATGCGCACGGTGCCGGCGTCCGAGATCGAAACCTCTTTGCCGACCCTGACCGGTGGCCGTGCGCCTTACCTGCGCGGGATCGATCGGACAGGGGTGGCGATCCTCGACGGAGCGGCCCTCCTGGCGGCACGGGACATCATCGTTGGGGCGGAAGCCGGACAATAGAGTCGGCGTCGAATCATTCACCGCGCCGGAGCGCGACAAGGGGGATCGTCATGAAACTTACCGTCGGTGCGAAGATCTGGGCCTGTCTCGGCGGGGTTCTGCTGATCCTGCTGATCGTTGCGGCGGTCTCGTACGGCAACACCCGTAAACTCACGGAAACCGCGACCTGGCGCGCCCATAGCTTCGAGGTTCAGGGCGGGCTCCTGGCCCTGCTGTCGGTGATGCAGGACGCCGAAACCGGTCAGCGGGGTTATCTGGTCACTGGCGAGGACCGGTATCTGGAGCCCTATCAGGCCGCCGTGCGCAGCATCGACCGCACGCTCCAGACCCTGAAGGATCTGACTGCCGACAACGCGACCCAGCAGCGCAACCTCGAAACCCTGCGCGAGCCCGTCAAGGCAAAGCTCGACGAACTCAAGGAGACCGTCGATCTGCGGCGGGGCCAGGGGTTCGAACCCGCCCGCCAGGTCGTGCTGACCGACCGGGGCAAGCAGGCGATGGACGAGGTCCGCCGGCAGATCGCCGGGATGCAGGGCGTCGAGAGCGAGCTGCTGCGGCAACGCGAGGCGGCCATGGCCACCAGCTCCGAGAATACGCTCTGGGTGATCCTGGGCGGCGCCGGGATCGCGGCCCTCTTCGTGATCGCGGCCGGCTCGTTCCTCGGGCGCAACATTTCGGGTCCGCTGCGCGAGATCACCGTGATCGCCGAGCAGATCGGCGGCGGCGACCTGACAGTGAGCCCGACGACGGATGTTGTCAGGACGGACGAGATCGGCATCCTCGCCCGGACGTTCCGCACCATGACCGGCAAACTGCGGCAATTGATCCAGGAGATCCGTGAAGGCACCAACGTGCTCGGCACGGCGGCCAGCCAGATCGTGACGATCACCGCCCAGGTCGCCGCCGGCGCCGCCGAGACCGCGACGGCACTCGCCCAGACCAGCGCCACGATGGAGGAGGTCAAGAAGACCTCGCAAGTCTCGAGCGAGAAGGCGCTCTACGTCTCCGAGACGGCCCAGAATACCGCCCAGATCTCGCAGGGCGGCCGGCGTGCGGTCGAACAGTCGATCGAAGGCATCAGCAAGGTGCGCGAGCAGATCGGTGCCATCGCCGAGGCGGTCATGCAACTGAGCGAACAGAGCCAGGCGATCGGCGAAATCGTGGCCACGGTCAACGATCTGGCCGAACAGTCCAACCTCCTGGCGGTCAACGCCGCGATCGAAGCCGCGCGGGCCGGCGACCAGGGCAAGGGCTTCGTGGTCGTCGCCCAGGAAGTGAAAAGCCTGGCCGAACAATCGAAGCAGGCGACCGCCCAGGTGCGTTCCATCCTGGGGGATATCCAGAAGGCGACCGCGACGGCCGTGCTGGCGGCGGAACAAGGCAGCAAGGCGGTCGATGCCGGCGTGAAACAGTCGATCGAGGCCGGCGAGGCGATCGAGCGCCTGGCCCAGAGCATTTCGACGGCGACCCAGGCCGCGACCCAGATCGTCGCGTCGAACCAGCAACAGCAGATCGGCATCGATCAGGTGGCACTCGCCATGGAGAACATCCGGCAGGCGAGCGTGCAGAATCTGGGCGCCACGAAACAGGCCGAGACCGCTGCGCAGAACCTGAACGAGCTGGGTCACAAGCTGAAGGCGATGGCAGGGCAGTATCGGGCTTAGAGGCGGCCGATGACCAGGCAGGACGAAGAGCTGCTGAAGAAGCTGCTGGCCATGTTCGAGGTCGAGGCGGAGGAGCACCTGGGCGCCATCGCGACCGGGCTGTTGGCGCTCGAACAAGGACCGGCGCCCGAACGGCGGCAGGAACTCGTCGAAACGACGTTCCGCGAAGTCCACACCCTGAAGGGTGCCGCCCGGGCGGTGAATCTGGGCGCGGTCGTCGACCTGTGCCACGCGCTCGAAAACGTGTTCGCCATCCTGAAGCGCGGCCAGCTGGCACCTTCGGCAGCGCTTCTCGACCTGCTGCATCGGGGCTTCGCGCAGATCAAGGATCTGTTGCCCGGCGGCGCGCAGGAAGGCTCGCGCGAGGCCGCAGCGGCGCTGATCGGAAGCCTCGGGACAGCGGCGAGCGGCATCGAATTTGCGGCGACCGAGATTCCCTCCGCCCTGCCGCCGGCCAAAGCGGCGCCCTTTCAGGAACCGGCGCCGACGCCCGGCCCCACCCGGAGCGGCGCGCCCAGACAGACGGTCCGGATCTCCACCGCCAAGCTGGATGTGCTGCTGCATCAGGCGGAAGAGCTGGTTGCGGCGAAGCTCGCGGCGGCCCGCCAGGCCGCGGACCTGGGGGCGCTGACGGTCGAGTTCACCCATCGGGATCGGATCCGCGATCGGGCGCGCCGTCTGGCCGATCCCGCGGAACTGGCAGAACTGGTCGCCACCGATAGTGAAACGCACCGGTGGCTGAATGACCGCCTGGCTCAGCTTGCCGGCGCGGCGCGCGACGATCTGCGCTCGTTGGGCAAGATGATCGACAATCTGCTCGAAGGCACCAAACAGGTTCTGATGGTGCCGTTCTCGACCGTCCTCGAACCGCTGCCCTCGCTCGTGCGGGACCTGTCGCGCGATCAGGGCAAGGAGGCGGAACTCGTCGTTCAAGGCGCGGAATTGGAGATCGACCGACGCATCCAGGAGGAGCTGAAGGACGCCCTGCTGCATCTCATCCGCAATGCGATCGACCACGGCATCGAACCACCGGCCGAGCGCGCGCGTCGGGGAAAATCGGGGCGCGGCACTATTGCCATCGCCATTTCCCAGCACGGATCCGGCAAGGCGGAGATCGCGATCGGCGATGACGGGGCGGGGATCGACCCAGCAAGCCTGCGCCGCACGGCGCAACAGCTGGGCCTCGTCTCGGCCGAACAGAATGCGGCGATGAGCGATGCCGATGCACTGTCGCTGGTGTTCCGATCAGGCCTTTCGACCAGCCCGCTGCCGACCGACCTGTCGGGCCGGGGCCTCGGGCTTGCCATCGTTCAGGAGAAGGTCGAGCGGCTCGGCGGCACGGTGGCGGTCGAATGCCGCCCGGGTGCCGGGACGATTTTCCGTCTCGTCCTGCCGGTGACGCTCGCGTCGTTCCGCGGCGTTCTGGTCGAGGTCGCCGGCGCTGCCTTCGTCCTGCCGACCACCCATGTCGAGCGGGTGGCGCGGATATCGGTTGAAGAGATCGGCACGGTCGAGAATCGCGAAACCGTCCGTTTCGGCGGGCGCACGCTGGGCCTGGTCTGGCTGCAGGATATCCTGGGCCTGTCCGGTCCGCCGAACGGTGCCGCGGACCACCGGAATATCGTGGTGCTGAACTCGGCCGGTCACTCCATCGCCTTTGTCGTCGACCGGGTCCGCGACGAACGCGAAGTGTTGATGAAGGGGTTGGGGCGTCAGCTGCGGAGCGTGCGCCATATCGCAGGCGCCACCGTCCTGGCGACGGGTTCCATGGCACTGATCCTGAACGTACGCGACCTCATGGAGGGAGCCGCCAGGGCGCCGGCCCAGGCTCGCGCCGTCGTGGCCCCACCCCGTCGCAAGTCGATCCTGATCGCAGAGGATTCGATCACGGCGCGGACCCTGTTCAAACATGTGCTCGAGGCTGCCGGCTACCGGGTCAAGACCTCGGTCGATGGTCTCGACGCCTGGAGCAACCTTACGGCCGAGCCGTTCGATCTCGTGGTTTCGGATATCGAGATGCCGGGCATGGGCGGCTTCGACCTGACCGCCAAGATCCGCGGGGATCGGGCGCTTTCGGGCCTGCCGGTGATCCTCATCACCTCGCTCGGCTCGCCCGCGGATCGCGAGCGCGGGGTCGACGTCGGGGCGAATGCCTATATCGTCAAGGATAGTTTCGACCAGAGCAATCTGCTGCGGATCGTCGGTCATCTCATTTGAGGATGGGCAAATTGATCAGAGTGCTGGTCGCCGAGGATTCGCCGACGTTACGCGATTTCCTGGTGAATATCCTGAGCGCCGAGGCGGATATCCAGGTGGTCGCGACCGCGGTCGACGGGGTGCAGGCGGTCGAGGCGGTCGGGCGGCTGAAGCCGGACGTCGTCACCATGGACATCCACATGCCGCGCCTGAACGGGTTCGAAGCGACCCGCAGGATCATGGAAACCCATCCGGTGCCGATCGTCATCGTCAGCAGCACGATGAGCGACCAGGTCGCCGCCACCTTTCGCGCGATCGAGGCGGGGGCCCTCGCTTTCGTGTCGCGACCACACGGTATCGGCCATCCGGACCGTGCGTCGAGCGCCGCCGAACTCGTGCAGACGGTCCGGCTGATGGCCGAGGTCAAGGTCGTCCGGCGCTGGCCCAAACCCGAAGCGATCAAGCCGCGGACGGGGCCGCTCGCCGCGCCGAACATCTCGCACCGCCCGGGCGCGAAGATCGTCGCGATCGGCGCCTCGACCGGCGGCCCGATCGCATTCCAGACCATCCTCGCCGGTCTGCCGCCGGATTTTTCGGCCCCGCTGCTCGTCGTCCAGCATATATCGCCGGGCTTCGTGCATGGCTTCGTCGAATGGCTCGGCGCCTCCTCGCCCCTGCCGGTCCACCTGGCACAGCCCGGCGACCGTCCGCTGGCCGGGCATGTCTATCTGGCGCCGGACGGCGCCCATATGGGCATCGGCGCCGACCGGATACAGCTCACGGCCGGCGCGCCTGAAAACGGGATCCGGCCTGCGATTTCGTATCTGTTCCGCTCGGTCGCTCGGGCATTCGGTGCCAACACGGCCGGCGTGCTGCTGTCCGGCATGGGGGCGGATGGAGCGGTGGAGCTGAAGCAGCTGAAGGATATCGGTGCCGTGACCATCGCCCAGAGCAAGGAGAGCTCGGTCGTTCACGGCATGCCTGGTGTGGCCATCGGCTTGGGCGGCGCCACGCACGTGCTGGGTCCCGAGGAGATTGCGGCCTTGTTGACCCAGTGGGTGCGGTGACGCTCGGGGACGTCATCGCCGGCAGGAGACCGGGAAGCTCACGGCCTTCGCTCCTCTACGCATCGGCCTCCAGCCGGTCGTACCCGCGCAGCCGGTAGATCGCAGCCGAGACGATCCAGCTGAGCGCGAACAGGGCGATGATCACGTAGCCGATCGTGCCGAAATTATCGTTGAGCGCACCGATGCCGGCCCAGAATCCGCCTTCGAGACCGAACCGGTCGGCGGCGAGACCGAGCGCCTCGATGCTGCCGACCAGCAAGGCCGTCACGACCGACACGAACGTGAGCGTCATGTTGTAATAGAGCTTGCGGATCGGTTTCACGAACGCCCAGCCATAGGCGCCCAGCATCAGGATGCTGTCGGCCGTGTCGACGAGCGACATGCCCGCCGTGAACAGGGCCGGAAACACCAGGATGGACCAGATCGACAGCCCCTGGGACGCCTGCGTCGCCGAGATGCCCAGCAGCCCGACCTCGGTCGCGGTGTCGAAGCCGAGGCCGAACAGGAAGCCCAGCGGATACATGTGCCAGCTGGATCGGATCAACCGGAACAGAGGCCGGAACAGGCGCGCCAGCAGGCCGCGGCCGGCCAGCAGCAGGTCCAGATCCGCCTCGACATAGGGCGCACCGGCCTTCACCCGTCGGAAGGTCCGATAGGCGGTCGCCAGGATCACGAGGTTCATGGCCGCGATGGCCAGCAGGAAAAGGGCGGACACCAGGGTACCGATCACGCCGCCGATGCTTTTGAAATCCTCGAACTGATCCTTGAACGCCGTCGCCGTCACGGCGAGCGCGACCGAGGCGAGCACGACGACGGTCGAATGGCCGAGCGAAAAGAAGAACCCGACCGCCGCCGGCCGCTTGCCGTCCTGCATCAGCTTGCGGGTGACGTTGTCGATCGCGGCGATATGATCGGCGTCGACCGCATGCCGTAGGCCGAAACCATAAGCGAGCAATGCCGTGCCAAGCTGGATCGGATGATCGTGGAACGCCGCCAGGGCCCAACCCCAGGCGGCCAGGTTGGCAGCGATCAGAACAGCCGACAGTCCGGCGATCCTGGCGCGCAGCCCGCCGGTGCGACTGCCGGAACCTGCCGTCTGTTCCCGTCCCATCGCCCCTCCCCCGACCGCTCGTCCCCATCCTAAATTCCGGAAAACCATTCCGTCCAGCGCCAGACCGCCGCTGGACCATAAAAACTCCGATGGATCGAAACGCGGTCCCGAGGAGTTTTCTCACCGAGCGTTCGGATTGGCCCGAGGATGGAACCGTGAAGCTGTGCGACGTCAAACCCGGCGACAAGCTCGTTGCAGATCACGGCTTCATGTGTCTGAGGGCCGGTGCCACGGTCGAAGTGGCCGCGGACGACAAGGGCACCTTGTACGTGCCTTGCAAACGGGGCCGGCATTATCTGGACGGCCAGCTCGACGGACCTGCCGCCAATCTGATGGGCCTGTCCAGGCCGGCTCCCCGCCGGATTCTTCCCGACCTGCTGGAGCGGTCCGGCAGCCTGCCGATCCTTCTGACACTGTGGATGCGCGTCACCGGCCTGACGGCGATGCGGCGCCCGATCCTGGCGCAACAGCCGGATGATCGGCCGGGTCCGTTCGAGCTGATCTAGAATGCCGCATCGGGCATCGCGGCGGCGATGTCGGTCCGCGATTTGACGATGCCGAGCCAGGCGTCGATCTTGGGCAGTTCGAACGCGAAGAAATAACGGCATGCGCCAAGCTTGCCGCGGTAGAAGGCCGTGTCGTCGGCATCGATCGGCACCGCCCGGATCGCCACCAGCGCCTGGTCGAGCCAGAGCCAGGCCAGCACGCCATGTCCGAAGGCCGAGAGGAAGGGTGTCGCATTGTCGAGCAAACCCGGCTCCTCGCCAGCCTCGCCCAGCTGGCGAACCGTGGCGCCGATCCCGGCCCAGGCGGCCGCGAGCGCCTGGGCCTCTGCCGCGAGCACCGGCGCCGCCAGCGCACGACCGACGGTCGCGGCGATCCGTTCGCCGAGCAGCGCCAGGGCGGCACCGCGATCCTTCAGGATCTTGCGCCCGAGAAGATCCATCGCCTGCACCCCGGTCGTGCCTTCATGGATCGGGTTCAGGCGATTGTCGCGATAGAGCTGCTCCACGTCGAAATCGCGGGTATAGCCGTAGCCGCCATGGATCTGGATCGCGATGTCGTTTGCCGCCAGGCCCCATTCCGACGGCCAGGACTTGGCGATCGGCGTGAGGAGACCGAGCAGGTCGCCGGCGCGACGCCGCGCCGCCTCGGTCTCGCCGGTCTTTTCCTCGTCGATCAGGCGGGCGGCATAGAGGATGAGCGCCAGCGCGCCTTCGACATAGGCTTTCTGGGCCAGCAGCATGCGCTTTACGTCGGCATGGTCGATGATCGGCACCATCGGGCCGGCACCCCGCGCGGCGGCCGGACGGCCCTGCAACCGTTCCCGGGCATAGGCGAGCGCCAGCAGATAGCCGCGATAGCCCAGCATGGCGGCGCCGAGACCGACCGAGATGCGCGCCTCGTTCATCATATGGAACATGATGGGCAGGCCTTGGCCGACCGAGCCCACCCGGTAGCCGACGGCGCCGGGAGCGCCGAACGGCCGGCGGTGCGTTCCCTCGCCGAAATTCAGCAGGCAGTTCGTCGTGCCGCGGTAGCCCATCTTGTGATTGAGGCCGGCGACGGTGACGTCGTTGCGCTCGCCCGGTCGGCCGGTCGCATCGAGGAGGAATTTCGGCACGACGAACAGCGAGACGCCCTTGGTGCCGGGCACCAGCTTGCCGTCGGCGCCCTCGACCTTGGCCAGCACCAGATGGATGATGTTCTCGGAGATGTCCTGGTCGCCGCCGGAGATCCACATCTTGTTGCCGGTCAGCCGATACCGGTCGCCGAGCGCATCCTCGCCGTCGGGCACGGCGCGGGTCGTGATATCGGACAGCGACGAACCGGCCTGGGGCTCCGACAGGCACATGGTGCCGAAGAATCGGCCGGCGATCTGTGGCCGGGCGAAGGCGTCGATCTGCGCGGCACTGCCGAAGGTCGCCAGCAGCCGCGCACTGCCGGCTGTCAGCATCGGATAGGCCGCCGTGGCGACGTTCGCCGCCATGAAATGCGCCATGGCGGCGGTATGGACGACATGAGGCAGTTGCAGGCCGTCGAGTTCGGCCGGAAACGAGGCGGCGAAGAAACCGGCCTCGGCAAAGGCACGCAGCGCCCGACCGATCTCCGGCACGACATGCACCCCGGTCTCGTCGAGCGTCGGCTCGATCCGGTCGGCGGTCTTGTAGTGCGGCAGGAACTCCGCCGCCGCCAAGCGCGCTGCCAGGTCGATGACCGCCTGAAACGTCTCGCGGCTATGGTCGGCGAAATGGTCACGGACGCAGAGGGTCTCGACCTCGAGCCATTCGTGGAGCAGGAAATCGAGGTCGCGTCCGTTGATGATCCCGCTGGTCATGATGGTTTGCCGGTCCGGTCCGATGTGTCGCCCGCTCGCAGGTTCTCGCGTATTCCGTCTCGTGCCAATAGCGTCGAGCCCGCGCCGCGCCCATGACACAGTCGGCCGGCAACATGATAAAATTGCGAATAGCGCGAATTTCTATAGGTCATTGCCAAGAAACTGCAGCATAGTTTTGGTCACAGTACTTTTCTCCTTGTGTGATTTGCCCCACAAGGAATGTCGTGATTTTCCGTCTATTGCAGGTTGATCGAAAACCATACCTCGGAAAACCGTCGATGGAACTCTATGCCCTGGACGACGAGGTCTCACGCCACGAGGCGGCACTGCCGGCGCTCGCAGGAGCCGATCGCCTGCCGACCTTGGAAATACTGGCGTGGTACCTGCGGCAACGGGACTCCGCCCGCGCCATCGCGCTCGCCGATGAGGCGTCGGCCCTTCTGCACAATACGCCTGCCGATACCCGGAACCTGCGCGTCACGGCGCGCCTCGAACTCGTGCGCGCCGAAATCGCGGTTCTGCAATGCCGCTTCGACGAGGCCCGTGCCCGGCTCGCCCGCGCGGACGCGGCGTTCACCGCGATCGACGATCCGATCGGCCTCGGCGATTCGGCGCTTGTCGTCCATCTGCTCCACCTCAGCTGCGGCATCGCGGTCGGCGCCCACCAGAACGCCGAGCAGGCACGCGATCACTATAGCCGTGGCCATGACGCGCTGCGCCGACGGATCGCCGAAACCTGGATCCTGCTGATGCTGGCTTACCGCGACGTCCGCGCCGCCGAACGGGCCCTGGACACGTGGGATGGCGAGGCTTCGCCCGGGCCGGACGACGGCACCGGATCCGGCAGCTATGCGCAGGAGCATCCGGCGGTCGCCGCCGTGCTGCTGTCCGCCCGCGCCGTCGTCCATCGGGCCCGCAACCAGTGGGCGCAGGCCTTGCTGTGCGCCGCGCGGGCACGGCAGCGGGCGGAGGCGGCCGGACTGGTCCGTCATGCGATCGCGATCGCGGACAATGCCAGCTGGTACCTGCAGGAGCTGGGCGATCTCGATGCCGCCGCCGAATGGATGGACCGCGAGTATGTCGCGGCCCGTGCCACGGGTTGGCCGTCGGTCCTGGCGTTTTCGATCACCCGGCTGGGCGACCTGCTTCGCCAACTGGGCCAGCTCGAACGCAGCCGCGAGGTGCTGCAGGAAGCGATTGCGCTCTATGATCTGTTCCCGGCCGGTACCAACAAGGGTGTCACGCACCGGGTACTCGGCAAGACGTTGCTGGCACTCGGCCTTCCGGACGAGGCGCTCGCCGCCTTCGAGATCGCCATCGGGATCTTCCGCACGGAGCAGTATCACGAACGGCTTTCGACCGCGCTGATCGGTGCCGCCCAGACCTTGTCGCTCGCGGGTCGGGCGGAAGAAGCGCTGGAACGGATCGAGGACGCCCGGGTCGCCGCGACGGCACACGGGGTCGAGGCGGCCGAGATCGACCTCTGTCGCGCGCTGGCGGAGATCCATCGGCGGCACGCGCTTGCGCCGCCGGCCGGAATGCGCGAGCCGACGGCGACGGTGCACTACCTGGAAAAGGCGCTCGCGATCGGCGCGACCGTCGACGACTGGCAGGCGCCCGTCGATCTGCTGATGGAGCTTTCCACCGCCTGGGAGGCGGCCGGATATACCGTTCGCGGCCTCAACTACCTGAAACAGGCCGTGGCGGCGGAGCGGCGCGAGGGGCACCGCAAGGCGGCCAACCGGACGCTCGTCCTGCAGATCCGCCACGAGACCGAAACGGCCCGCGTCGAGGCCCTGCATTCGGAGAAGCTGGTGCGCGCGGAAACCGAGCGGGCCGACGCCCTGGAAACCGCGCTCATGAAATTGAGCGACGCCCAGGCGGAGCTGGAACGGCGGCGCGCCGAATTCGAGCGCCTGTCCCTGCTCGATCCGCTGACCGGGGTCGGCAACCGGCGGCACTTCGCCGAGCGCGCTGCGGCCGAGATCGCCCGTGCACGTCGCGACGGGACGCGGCTCGGCGTCGTCATGATCGACATCGATCATTTCAAACAGACCAACGATCGATTCGGCCACGGCGCCGGCGACCGCGTGCTGCAACGGGTCGTCGAAATCGCGCACGCCATCTTGCGGCCCAGCGATTTCATCGCGCGCCTCGGCGGCGACGAATTCGTGCTGCTGATCCCCGGCGCCCCGCTCGAAGACCTGCATCATCTGGCCGAACGGGTCCGCGAAGCAATCGCCGATGCGTCGATCGAGATCAACGCCCCGGGCGGGATGGAAGGGCTCGACGTCACTGCCAGCTTCGGCGTCGCCTCGCTTCGGCCGGGTGACGACGCGATCGAACCAATCGTGGTCCGGGCCGATGCCGCGCTCTATGGGGCCAAGCGCGAAGGACGCAACCGGGTGGTCGGCGAACGGAGCCGGGTCGAGCCGGCCGCATGTCCGAACGGGACGCCGGCTTCGGCGCGATGATCGGGGCTCAAAGGGCGCCGGTGACCCCGGCGTTTCGTGCCGCCGCGATCAGTCGCTCGCACCACGCGCGCGCCGGCGGCAGGGAGTCGAAGATCTCGAAAGGGCTCGTCGGCTCGTAGACATTCCGCAGGATCCCATCGCACAGGCGATAGCCCTCGACCTCCGGTCCGATCACGTAGCAGGCGGCGACCCGGTTGAGCGTCCGGCCCGGATCGGTCAGCATCGCGCGCAGCTCGGCTTCCGCATCGTCGGTGAACATGGTGCTGCCCCGCGTCACGATGATCGCGGCCCACGGTCCGGCAGCGGCAAAATCATGGACCGTCGCCGTCGAGCTTCGACGGTAGGCGTCGATGAGTTCCGCGTTCCAGGGCCCGCGGACTTCGACGAGATGCAGCCGCCCGTCGGTCGAAAATCGGATGTCGCCGTGAGGCTCGAACAACATGGCCGTCGATGCCCGTAAGTTGTTCGCCAGCATACCGAGCTTTCGACAGGCGACTCAACCGGGATCGCCCGCTAGGAACGATCGGCCGCTCTGCGCAGCGCCAGCCTCCGGGCCGCGACAGCCGCCGCCAAGCGGGGCCGACGATTATCCGGCGCGGTGAGTTGCAGCGCACGATCCAGGCACTGCAACTGCGACCAGGCGGCCTGGCCCCCGGGCGCGAGCGGGCGATGGGAGAGCAGGCCGGCAGTGATCCGATCCCACAGCGCATCGCCCGTGTCGGGTAGCAGGCCGGCGGAAAGCGGCACGGCAAGCCTGCGAGCCCGATCGCCGCCATCGTCCGCGGGCACGCCGATGGCGAGGCGCGACAGCGCGAGCAGGGTATCGCCGAAATCGGCCTGGTCGCCGACCAGCGCCTCTGCCGTCGCCGATCCGTCGACCAGGCCGGCCAGATAGCGGTCGACCAGGGCCCTGCCCGCCAAGGACAGGGCGGGCACCATGAGGTCCAGCAGCATGTCGATCTTGGCCAAAGCCGTTTCGGCGCCCACAAGGTGCCGCGCCACGGCGCGTAGAGCCAGGAACGCGCCATCGGCACCGCCCAGCGCACGGACGCGCGCCAGCAGGACGTCGAGCCCGCCCGCATCCAGACCGGGCGGGCAAAGCATCCGGGTCGCCACCGCGCGGGCCCGGCGGCGCGTGTCGCCGACCAGGCGCTCGAGCATCGCCGCCCGTCCATCGGGCGCGCCACCACCTTGCATCGACGCCACCTTGCGGACGGCGGCGGCGATCAGGGCCTCGTGCGGCTGCAGCCGAGGCGACCAGGCGTCATCCGTCAGGAGTTCGAGCGGCGAGGCGCAGAGCTCATCGAGCAAGCTGCGCAGCAGCGTGCCGATCACCCGGCACGCCGGCCGTTGCAGCAGATCGCCCGCCGCCTCGCATCGGGGACCGATGTCGCGGATCGGCGACATATCGACGATGCCGACGCCAAGCCCCACGGCGCCGTGCGATCGTCCGGTGCGCAAAGCCCCGGTCTCGCCGCTGTCGCCGGTGCCGGGAAGATGTCTGGCCCACATGGGCTCGGTCCTCGAAGGTGCGTCGGGCGGTCGGCCCCGACCGACCAGTATGCGCCCGGACCGTTAATCCTCCCTTGCGTTTCGGCCGATCTCTGCGATGGTGTCGGCGCTCGTGCCAGGCTGCGTCCTCGGCGACCGATCGCGAAAAAACACGCTGAATCGCGTCAAAAAAACGAATCTTCTTGCCTATTTCCTCAGGCATCCCCATATGAGCAGCTTCGGTTCTTTTCTGCGTTAGCCCGATCCGACCGCTTCTACAGGGCGTAAGACTTGGTTCTCCATGAATGAACTCGAATCGGCCTGCATTTCCGTGGGCTGAACTTCTATCGATTTTACGTGGAGAGCAGCATGCCCAGTGGCACTGTGAAGTGGTTCAATTCGACCAAGGGTTATGGTTTCATCGAGCCGACGGGCGGCGGGCCGGATGTGTTCGTTCACATCTCGGCGGTCGAGCGCGCCGGTCTCGGTTCGCTCAACGAAGGTCAGAAGCTGACCTACGAGCTGGAGCGTGGCCAGCAGGGCAAGACGTCGGCGGTTAATCTCGTCGCCGAATAAGCCTAAAAGGATTCGCGGTGTCGCCGATTCGTCGGCGGCACCGCACCTGACGACCCCGTCTAGACCCTGCTCGCCGTCCCGAGAGCCGACGCCCCTGGCGCCAGCTTTTCTCCTATCAGCGAGTTTTCCATGCAGCAGTATCGCTTCAATGCGGGCGAGGCCGTGAACTACACGCCCAGCCTGTTCGACCGAGCTGCCAAGCGCGGCGCCTATCTGGTCGTGCGTAGTCTGCCGTCCGACGGCAAAGACAACCAGTATCGCATCAAATGCGTCCTCGACGGCCATGAGCGCGTCGTGCGCGAGAGCCAGCTCGCCTGACCCTTCGGGCTGCGGCAACCGACCCCGTCGACACCGCCCCCCAGTCTGGCCCAGGATGAAGTGCCCTGCACCCGTCCCGGAGCCCCCATGCACAAAGACCGGGCCGTCGCCCGAGGCACGATCCATCCGCTGACCGTCGCCAGCCAGGCGCTCGCCGGAAATCTTCTGGGCGACCCGACTGAGCGTGCCGTACCGGTCTACGTTCCCGCCGGCCATGATGGCAGCGGCCTGCCCTTGCTGGTCGACATCGTCGGCTTCACCGGCGGCGGCCCATCCCACGTCAATTGGAAGAATTTCGGCGAGAACGTGCCGGAGCGGCTCGACCGATTGATCGCGACGGGCGCCATGCCGCCGGTCGTCGTGGCCTTTCCGGACTGCTTCACCCGCCTGGGCGGCAACCAGTACGTCAACAGTGCTGCCATGGGTCGCTGGGAAGATTTCCTGATCGACGAGATGCTGCCGGCGGTCGAGGATCGGTTCCGCTGTGGGGGACCGGGCCGGCGCGGCCTGTTCGGCAAGAGCTCGGGCGGCTACGGTGCCATCGTGCATGCGCTGCGTCACGCCGATATCTGGGCCGCCGCCGCCTGCCATTCCGGCGACATGGGCTTCGACCTCTGTTATCTGGGCGATCTGTTCGAGTCGATCCGGCACCTGGGCAAGCACGACCGGTCGATCGAAAAATTCATCGCCCATTTCGAGGCGGCACCGAAGCCGGCCGATGCCGACGTCAAGGTGCTGATGATCCTGGCCATGGCCGCGACCTATGATCCAGATCCCAGCCAGTTCCTGGGCATCCGCCTGCCGGTGGATCTCGCGACCGGCGAGCGGATCGCCGAACGCTGGGCGAATTGGCTGGCCTGGGACCCGGTCAACCTGGCCGACGAATTTGGCGAGAACCTGCGCGGCCTGAAAGCGCTCTACATCGATTGCGGTACGGACGACCAGTATAATCTGGTGTTCGGCGCCCGCCAGTTGCACCGCAAGCTCGAGCGGCGGGGGATCCTGCACCGGTACGAGGAATTTCCGGACAATCATTCTTCGATCGACTACCGCATGGACGAGAGCCTGCCATTTCTGGCGCAGGCGCTGACTGCCTAAGGGAGACACCGGTCCGATGCGTATCGCCGACATGACCTGGCGCCAGGTCGAAAGCTATCTGCGCCGCGACGACCGCGCCGTCCTGCCGATCGGCAGCACCGAGCAGCATGCCGGCCTGAGCCTCGCCACCGACATCATCCTGGCGGCACGCGTAGCGCTCGAAGCGGCCGAGCCGTTGGGCGTGCCGGTCTTTCCAGGCCTGGTCTACGGCATCACGCCCACGTTCCGCGCCTATCCCGGCACGATCTCGCTCAAGGTCGAGACCATGCTCCGGCTGGTCGGCGACGTGCTCGACAGCCTGGCGGGGCAGGGTTTCAGGCGGGTCCTGATCGTCAATGGCCATGGCGGCAACGCGCCGGTCCTGGGCTTCCTGGCGGAATGGTTGGCGACGCACCCCAAGGTCCAGGTGCGCCTGCATAATTGGTGGAATGCGCCGCGAACCTGGGCCCAGGTCCAGGCGACCGATCCGATCGCCTCTCACGCGTCCTGGATGGAAAATTTCCCCTGGACGCGCGTGTTGGGCGAACCGGTGCCCAAGGGGGCGAAGCCGATGATCGATCCGGAGCGTTTGAGGCTGATGGCACCGGAGGCCGCGCGCGCCTATCTGGGCGATGGCAACTATGGCGGCCGCTATGGCCGCCCGGACCGGGAAATGCTGGCAATCTGGAAGGTGGCCGTCGAGGAGACCCAGGATCTCATCGAGAATGGCTGGCTTTGAAGAAAGATGCTGTGCGCGCCGTGCGAGAAAGTGCTGGCTGAAGGTGCTGCCGTTTCCGGGCACCGTTCGGTCCCGTGGGCGCAGATCTATCCGGACACCGTTGACGAACCGTAACCAGTCGCGCGATCGGGTGACTTATTCGGGCAGCGGCAGCGGGTCGCTTTCGCCCGGCACCGCGCCGAACCGGCCGCCGCGCCAGTCGGCCTTGGCCGTCTCGAGCCGGTCCTTCGAACTCGAGACGAAATTCCACCAGATGTAGCGCGGGCCTTCGAGCGGCTCTCCGCCCAGCAGCATCAGCCGGCTCGTTGCGATCGCCACGACCATGATCCGGGCATCGGGCTTCAGCACCATCATCTGGCCGGCTTCGAACGCCTGCCCCTCGATGGTGACGGCGCCCGAGACGAGATAGGCCGCCCGCTCGATCCAGTCCGCCGGGATGTCGAGCCGGGCACCTGGCTCCATCGCGACGTCGGCATGAAACAGGTCCGAGGCGGTGGCGACCGGCGACCGGGCGCCGTAGAGCGCGCCGGCGATCAGCCTGACGCGCAGCCCCTCGCCCTCGACGACCGGCAGGGCGGTCTTGCCGTGATGGGCGAAATGCGGCGTCCGTTCCTCGACGGCGGCCGGCAGGGCCACCCAGGACTGGATGCCGTAGAGCCGCGTTCCGCCGGGCCGCAGCGCCGCGGGCGTGCGTTCGGAATGGGCGATGCCGCTGCCGGCGGTCATCCAGTTGACGTCGCCCGGCCGG
Organism: Aliidongia sp.; assembly: GCF_035943795.1. Classification (NCBI taxonomy): domain Bacteria; kingdom Pseudomonadati; phylum Pseudomonadota; class Alphaproteobacteria; order Rhodospirillales; family Dongiaceae; genus Aliidongia; species Aliidongia sp. The sequence goes on from NZ_DASZBY010000046.1 coordinate 30,162, forward strand.
ATGACCTGCTCGGTGCCCAGCGAGTCGCGGTGCGTCAGCTCGCCGTCGAACAGATAGGTCACCGTCGACAGCCCGATATGGGGATGGGCGCGCACGTCGAGGCCGGCCGATGCTGCGAAATCGACTGGCCCCATCTGGTCCAGAAAGATGAACGGTCCGACCATGCGGCGTTGGGCGAACGGCAGCACGCGCCTGACCTCGAACCCGCCCAGGTCTCGCGCGCGGCCCAGGATCACCATCTCGACCGGGCCGTCCGGCTCCAGCAATCCGCTCATCCCATCCGCTCCCCTGACCGTCGATTCCGCTCCGTTTTCGAACGACATGGTTGCACCAGCCGGCCCTCGCGGGCAATCTCGCGCGCTTTGTTGGACTTGGGGGAATGACCATGCGTGCCTTCGACAACCAGCTGACCGGCAATCGCCCGATCCGCCGCACGCCCGAGGAAAAGCAGAAGCAGCTGCGCCAATTGAAGCAGCAGCTCGAGATGCTGCCGCTGCGGGCCCAGGATGCCACGCGCGCCGCGATCAAGGCCAAGATCATCGAGCTCGAGGCCGAACTGGCCCCGCCCAAGGTGGCGGCGCCAGCTCCCTACACGACCGACCGGCCTCGCCGCTGACCGGGGGTAGCGCCGCCGACTAGAGTCCCAGCCGATCTGCCAGCTCGCCGAAATCCTCGACCACCAGGTCGAGGCCATGGTCGGCCGGCAGATCGTGCTTTTCGCCCGTACCCCATTCGTCGCGGCGCCAGACGTAGCAGGTTCGGAAGCCGAGACTCTGAGCCGCGGTCAGATCGTAATAATGGGCCGCGACCATCATGCATCGCGCCGGCGGCAGGTCGAGCATCCGTGCCGCGGTCAGGTAGGTTTCCGGCGACGGCTTGTAGGCGCGTGCGACCTCGGCGCCGAGCACGGCGTCCCAAGGAAGGCCGGCCCGCTTCGCCATGTTCACCATCAACCTGACATTGCCGTTCGACAGGGTGGCCAGGACATAGCGCCGCCGCAGCCGTTCGAGCCCGGCAACCGCATCGGGCCAGGGATCGAGCCGATGCCAGGCCCGCACGAAATCGACGAGTTCCGCCTCGCCGAGGCCGGCGATGCCGAATTGCGCGAGTACCTGCTCCAGCCCTTCGCGATGCAGCTGGTCGAGCGGCACCCAGGGTCGGCGGCCGTCCCGCACGTCGGACAGCAGCGGCTGATAGCGCCCACGCCAGGCATCGGCAAATTGCGCCCAGTCGACCGCGAAGCCATGGCGGGTGCCGACTGCCGCGCTCTCGCGCATGATGCCGCTGCGCCAGTCCACCACCGTGCCGAACACGTCGAAAGTCAGGGCTTCGATGTCGTCGGGCGTCATTCGCGCCTCCTGGATTCGGACCGCCGATCGCGGGCCTTCATGTCGGCGAGTGGCGCCGGTGACCTGAGCGACAGGCCGACCAGCCCATCTATCACGAACGGGGCCAGGGCAATCAAGGCCAGCAGGGGATTGGGCCGCGGGGCTGCGGTGTCTTTCCGACCGGCTTTTCGGCCGGGAGGGTAAGGGCGCCGAGGGGCCGGCGGAAAGATCCCCCGACGGCCCCTTGTCACCATGCCGAGAAGAATTCCGGCCGCTACGCGGGCTTGTTCTCTTTGTGCTCCGGCTGCCGCTGCGGCGCCGGTCGGGCCGCGGCACGGGCCGGCTGCGGCGCGACCGGATGGCCGGCCGGCTGATGGAACGACGCCGGATTCTCTTTCTTCTTTTCCTCAGGATGGGGCGCCGGGCGCTGCTGCTGCGGTGCTGCCTGGGGATGGGGCTGCGGAGCCGCCTGAGGGTGCTGCTGGGGAACGGGTTGGGGCGCAGCCTGAGGGTGAGGCTGTGCCGGCGGCTGCCCCTGCGGCCGCTGCTGTACCTGCGGATGCGGCACGGCAGCCGGTTGCGCCGGGGCACGGGGCGGGGCTACCGCATGAGGCTGAAGCGCGTTGGGCTGCGGGGCTGCATTCGGTACGGCGGTCGGATGCGGCACCCCCGGAACCGGCTGCGCCCCCGGATGCGGGACCGGGCCGGGCTGGACCCCCGGATGCGGGACCGCCGCATTGGGTTGCGCTATCGGATGGGGCGCGACCGGGCTGGGCTGGGCCCCCGGATGCGGCGCGACCGGACTGGGCTGCGCTATCGGATGGGGCGCGGCCGGGCTGGGCTGGACCCCCGGATGCGGGACCGCCGCATTGGGTTGTGGCACGGCGTTCGGCTGCAGGGCCGGCTGGTTCATCGGATGCGGCTGCGGCACGGCCGTCGGATGGGCGGCACCGGGCTGCGGCGCCGCCTGAGGCTGCGCATGGGGCTGCGGCGCCCCGTTGGGGGCTGCCGCCCCGGCGGGGCCCGGCCGACCGGCGGTCGCCGCGGGTGCGGGCACCGCGGTCGGCACGACATGCCCCTGCCCGTTCATATGGGTCGTCGGCATCTGCAGTTTGGCCTGCGGCGGAGCCTGGATCGGCCGCGCCGCAGCTTCGGCGCCAACCCGGCTGGCAGCCGTCGGCTGCGGCAGGGCGGCGGCGGGCGCCGCCGCACCCGGCCGGCCCGTGCCGGCGGACGCCACGATCGGATGGGTAAAGGTCGCGGCCTGCGCCGCCGGCAGGGCCGCTTGGCGCACCGGCCGGGCGTTGACGAAGGCGTCGTGATTGACGACCGTCACCGCCCGCTGGTTCGCATAGGTCACGTTGGTGACGTTGACCGTCTTGTTGACCGTGATGTTGTTGATCTCGGTCCGCGACACGTTGGTCACGTTGACGTTGCGGATGTAGTTCTCGCTGACGCGATAGGGCGGACGATAGACCTCGCCCGGGCCGAGCGGCACCCAGCCGATGGCGGCACCGATCCCCACGCCGATCCCGATGCCGACCGCAATGCCGACGCCAGGGCGCGGTCCCGGCTCGCCGCCGACGAACGCAACCATGGCCGGCGCATAGACCGGCCGTTCGACGACCGTGCCGGGGACCCAGCCCCAGCGCCCGTCGAACTGCGTCCAGCGGCCGTAATGGAACGGCGCGAAACCCCAGGGCTCGTCATCGACCCAGGTCCAGCCCCAGGGCGCCACCCAACGCCAATGCCCTTCGCGATAGGGCGCCCAATCAGCGGCCACCGAACTCGGCATCCAGACCGCGCCATATTGCGGCGTCGTCTGCCAGGTACCGTATTGCTCGAGATTCTCGGCGCCCACGACCTGCGGCGAGACGTATTGGCGTGCCGGCGGATGGTCGAACCGATGCATGCGATCG
>NZ_DASZBY010000047.1:0-8004 GCF_035943795.1 Aliidongia sp.
GGCGACGCCGGCGGCCAGGCGTTCGGCCTCGTTCTCGATGCCGCCGAACATCAGCCAGAATTCGATCCGGGTCTCGTCGGTGATGCCTGCCAGCGCTTCCAATTGTCCCAGCGTCGAGGCTTGGCCGATCGCCGGGTCGAAGGCGCCGGGCGGCATGGCGCGCGGTGGTTTGGGATAGCCGGTCATGGCGGGGCGGGCCGAAATCCTGGAAAACCGATCGGGCCTCGAGCATAGCCTGCCGAAAGATCGGCGTCAGTGCCCGGCCGATGCAAATCTAGGCGGGGGCCAACCGCAGCAGGAATTCCTCGCCGGCCAGGACGAAGAATGCCTTTGGGTTGATTTCCATCGGCTTCCCGGTATTGGGATCCTTCGCCGGCTCAAGTTTCGAGGCGCCGATGACGCCCAGCCCGCCGCGGCCGTCCGCATAGGGTAGCGCCAACCGATCGCCGGTCCCGATCTGTAGCGGCCCGTGGAAGACGTCTCCGACGGTGTAGCTGCAGGTCGGCAGGCGCGCCACCTTCAGCAGGCGCTGCTGGATCTCGGCGCCGGTCGGCGACGGATAGAGGTCGGTCGGCCTCGCGCCGCGCAGATCGCGGCTCATCGCCTGGTAGATGCTCTCGCCGACCAGCCGCAGCCGCGCTTCGTCCGCGGCGGTGATGTGCCAAGCCCAGATATGGGGCAGCACGGCCGCGATCTCTTCAGGCTTGATGTCCGACCAGTTCGGCATCAGCCGTTCGCCCCGGACGTCATCCCAATAGTCCAGGAGCTTCCGCAGGATCGGCGAGCGGATCTTTTCCCGGAACGACTCTCGGTCAATCATCGAGCGAACTCGTCATCCCTGCGATCATCCCATGATGAAGCCGACGAGTTCATTTGGGGACGCGCGGCCCAATGGGAAAGGGCCCGGCCGATTTCTCGGTCGAGCCCTTTTCGCGGCCGATCGGTTTGGTGGAGCCGTGGGGAATCGAACCCCAGACCTCGACATTGCGAACGTCGCGCTCTACCAACTGAGCTACGACCCCATCCCGAACCGGTCGGTGACGGGTTGTATGTCGTCGCGAGCCCCCTGCTGTCAAGTCGTGCGTGTGCGCGAAAAGCCGATATGCGTTGGGCTTATGGCCATCGGGCGCCGCTTGCGCGCGGCATCTCGGAACGCTAGGGTCCGCGCTCCGCTTTTCCAACGTACGGGCCTGTCGCAACGTCATGAGTCCGATCATTCCGATCCTGGAGCTGGTCAGCAGCATCATCCAGATCTTCATCTGGATGCTGATCGTATCCGCCGTCCTGAGCTGGCTTACCGCCTTCGGGGTCATCAACCGCTACAATCGCGTGGTGGCGGTGATCGGCGATATGCTGTTCCGCCTGACCGACCCGATCCTGCGGCCGATCCGCAACATCCTGCCCAACCTGGGCGGCATCGACGTTTCGCCGATCGTGGCGATCCTCGTCCTCAGCTTCATCAATCGCGAGATGTGGGTACTGGCCAGTGGATACCTCGGCTAAGCTGATCGACGGCAAGGCGTTCGCGCTCGGCCTGCGCGGTCGCGTCGCCGTGGCTGCGGCCGGGCTCAAGGCCGAATACGGCTTCCGTCCCGGCCTCGCGGTCGTGCTGGTGGGCGAGGACCCGGCAAGCCAGGTCTATGTCCGCTCCAAGGCCAAGGCGACCCAGGAGGCGGGCTTCCACGGCGTCGAACACAAGCTGCCGGCGACGGTCGGCCAAGCCGACCTGATGGCGCTGGTTGCGCGCCTCAATGCCGATCCGGACATCCATGGCATCCTGGTGCAGCTGCCGCTGCCGGCCGGGCTGGATTCGGCGGCGGTCGTGGCCGCGATCGATCCGCAGAAGGACGTCGACGGGCTGCATGTCGAAAATGTCGGCGCGTTGTGGAACGGTGCCAAGGGCCTGGTGCCCTGTACGCCGCTCGGCTGTGTACTGCTGCTCAAGGACCGGCTGGGCGATCTGACGGCCAAGAACGCGGTCGTCATCGGCCGCTCCGCCCTGGTCGGCAAGCCGATCGCGGCGCTGCTGCTGGCCGAGAATTGCTCGGTCACCATCGCGCACTCCAAGACCAGGGACCTTCCGGGGGTGTGCCGCCAGGCCGACATCCTGGTGGCGGCCGTCGGCCGGCCCGAGATGGTCCGGGGCGACTGGATCAAGCCCGGCGCCACGGTGATCGACGTCGGCATCAACCGCGTGCCGACGCCGGACGGCAAGGGCCGGCTGGTCGGCGACGTGGCGTTCGACGAGGCCGCCGCGGTGGCATCCGCCATCACGCCGGTGCCGGGCGGCGTCGGTCCGATGACCATCGCGTGCCTGCTGCGCAACACGCTGACCGCCGCATGCCGCATCAAGGGTGTGCCCGTCCCGGCGGTCTGACCCGCCGGCCGCAATTTCGCCGATATCGAACACGTAAAAGCCGAATTCGCGCCCAAGATTTCCCGCAGTCCGCGATCAAAGTCCCTTCCATAGGCCCGGGGGCCGGCCGTTGGGAGGGTGGATCATGCGGGGATTGATCTTGGACACATTGGCGGACGTGCGGCTGGGCCTGCTGGTGCTGACATTGGCGGCGTTGCTGACCGGATGCCAGGACCAGAACATCCGCGACCAAACGGGTCCCGGTATCGCGATTGACAGGATCGCCACCACCCAACAGGGGCAACCCGATTGGTTGATACCAGTCCTGTTCGATACCGACAAGTCGACCATTCGCGCGGATGCCAAGCCGATCGTGACGCGGATCGCAGCCCTATTCGGCATGTATCCGCAGAGCCGCGCGATCGTCGAAGGCTATGCCGACGAGCGCGGGACCCGGGAATATAATCTGGCACTCGGCGCTCGACGGGCGAACGCCTACCGGTCCGCCCTGATCGCTGCAGGCGTTCCCGCCCGACAGATCGCCGACACCGTCTCTTACGGCAAGGAGCGCCCGGCGGTCGCGGGTTCGACCGAAGCGGCCTGGGCACAGAATCGGCGCGCCATCGTCGTGCTGCAACAGTAGCACCCGGCCCCGCTCACGGTGTATCGGTCCTCGTGTGAACCAGGGAGGCCACACCGTGAGCGACGAGACCGGAAACGACGCGCGCGCCCTAGCGGCCGAGGCGCATACCGATTTCGCCAAGGCCATGTCCTACGGCGACTACCTGCAGCTCGATACGCTGCTTTCGGCCCAGCAGCCGCGCAGCGACAAGCCCGACGAACTGCTGTTCATCATCATCCATCAGGCGACGGAGCTATGGATGAAGCTGGTGCTGCACGAGTTGACCCAGGCTCGCGCCCTCCTGGCGACCGACGACCTGCAGCCGGCGTTCAAGGCGATGGCGCGGGTCAGCCGGATCCAGGCGCAGTTGATCCAGTCCTGGGACGTGCTGTCGACCATGACCCCGTCGGACTATTCGAGCTTTCGCGACGCGCTCGGTCAGTCCTCCGGGTTCCAGTCGGCGCAATATCGCCAGATCGAATTCCTGCTCGGCAACAAGCAGGCGGCGATGATCACGCCGCACCGGCACGTGCCGGTGCTCTCGGCCCGGCTCGACGCCGCGCTGGCGGCGCCCAGCCTTTATGACGAAGTGATCAAGCTGCTCGCCCGCCGCGGCTTCGCCATCGATCCGGCGGTCCTGGGGCGCGACGTACGCCAGCCCTACGGCACCGCCCCCAGCGTGCGTGCGGCGTGGCTTACGATCTATCGCGATCCCAAGACCCATTGGGATCTCTATCAATTGGCCGAGGAACTGGTCGACCTGGAAGACTGGTTCCAGCAATGGCGTTTCCGCCATGTCACCACGGTCCAGCGCGTGATCGGCTTCAAGCGCGGCACCGGCGGCACGGCCGGGGTTGCCTATCTGCGCAAGGCGCTGGAGACCGTGTTCTTCCCGGAACTGTGGGAAGTACGCACCGAGCTGTGACCGGCACTGCTTGAGACGGATAGCCGTTCGAAACGATCGGTTACCAAATTTGCGCTCCCATGGCGACGCCGCGGCGCTAGTCTCGCCGGAGCAGCCATGGGGTTACGAAAGGCGGGGGCGATCGATGAAGCGACTTATCGCCTTGGGATGCGCGATGTTCCTGGGAATCGCGGCGCTGGGCGCCCGTCCGGCCTCGGCAGCGGCCTATGATCGGCTGGCGCCATTCCTGGGTCGGTTCCAGGGACAGAGCGGCCAGGCGCCCGGCGCCCTCTACGTGCCGCTCTGGTCCAAGCCGAACCCGTTCGACGTAACGCTGGTCCGCCATCAGGACGAACTGGTCTTCGCGGTCGGCGGCACCGACCCGGTGATGATGCGCTTCGTGCCGGTGTCCGACCGGCTCTATGTCCTGCGCACCGATAGGCGCGGCGAGACGGGATATGCCTGGGTCGACCAGGACACGCTGACCGTCCAGCGCATGGTCGGCCGCACCGGCATGCGCTTCGTCGTGAGGTTCGAGGACGATCACCGGCGGCTGGCCGCCTATACGATCAAGAACGGCGACGCGCCGGTCGAAGTGCTGGATACGGTGCTGAAGGGTGCCGAGGATTAGCGAGGTCGCCGCGCCTAGGTCACCCGTGCCCGCGCGTGATGTTCCGGGCGGTCCCAGGACCGGTCTTCCATGATTTCCTTCAGCACCCAGACCGCGTCCCACAGCTCGCCATAGCCCAGGTACAAGGGCGTGAAGCCGAAGCGCAGGATGTCGGGGGCGCGGAAGTCGCCGATCACGCCGCGGGCGATCAGGGCCTGCATGATCGGGTAGCCGTGCTCGTGGGCGACGCAGACCTGGCTGCCGCGGGCGCCGTCTTCGCGCGGCGAGACGATGGCGAAGCCGTGGCCGGCCAGTTCCTGCTCGATCAGCTGGGCGAACAGCGCGCTCTGACGCAGCGATTTGGCACGGATTTCCGCGATCGAGGCGTCGAGCAGGATGTCGACGCCGCACTCGAGCGCTGCCAGGCTGAGGATCGGCGGCGTGCCGACCAGCCCGCGTGCGATGCCGGTCGCCGGCCGGAATCGGGTCTCGAATGCGAACGGCGCGGCATGGCCGAGCCAGCCGGTCAGCGGCATGGTGACCTCGCCGTGCCAGCGTTCGGCCACCCACAGGAAGGCCGGCGCACCGGGGCCGCCGTTCAGGTATTTATAGCCGCAGCCGACCGCCAGATCGGCACCGGCGCCATTGAGGTCGACCGGCACGGCGCCGGTGGAATGGGCCAGGTCCCACAGCACCAGCGCGCCCGCGTCGCGGGCCTTTGCCGTGATCCGCGCCATGTCGTACATCCGGCCCGTACGGTAGTTGACATGGGTCAGCATGACCACGGCCACCTCGTCGGTGATCGCGGCCTCGATCGCGTCGGGTTCGACCAGACGCAGTTCGTGGCCCTCGGCCAGCAGGGCGGCCAGGCCCTCGGCGATGTAAAGGTCGGTCGGGAAATTCGCCGGCTCCGACAGGATGATCCTGCGGCCGGGCTTCAGCCGCACGGCCGCGGCCAGCGCCTTGAACAGGTTCACGCTGGTCGAATCGCCGACCATGGTCTCACCCGGGGCGGCGCCGATCAGCCGGCCGATCTTGTCGCCAATGCGGCCGGGCAGGGCCATCCAATCATGCTTGTTCCAGCTGGTGATGAGGTCGCGGCCCCATTCCGCCTCGATCACCTGGGCGACCCGCGCGGCCGTCGCCCGCGGCAGGGCGCCCAGCGAATTGCCGTCGAGATAGATCACACCCTGGGGCAGGGCGAACCGGTCGCGAAAGGGCCGCAGCGGGTCGATCCGGTCGAGGGCGGCCAGGTCGGGACGGATGAGCACGGTCATGGCAGCGGCCTCAGGACGGCGCGCAGCGGTGCCGCATCCATGTTCGAGAGCTTGAGCGGCAGGGCGATGAGTTCGTAGTCGCCGGCCGGCACGTCGTCGAGCACCAGGTTTTCGAGGATCAGCATGCCATGGCGCCGGACGGCCAGATGGGCGTCGAGCGTCTTCGATGTCGCGGGGTCGACCGAGGCGGCATCGGTGCCGATCAGGTCGACGCCATGGGCCGCCAGCAGGTCGATCGCGGCCGGATCGATGGCGGTGAAATCGGGCTCCCAGCGATCCTGCGGCATGTGCTCGTAAGTCCGCAGCAGCAGGCGGCGGACCGGCGTCGCGAGGGCGGCGGCCAGATGGTCGGGATGGACGAGCGGCCCCATGCCGCGCAGATCGACCACCCGGGCCGGGCCGATGAAGCGGGCGAGGTCGAACTCCCCGGCCGGCGCACCGTGTGCATCGTAATGCAGCGGCGCGTCGGCATGGGAGCCGGCGTGGGTCGAGAGCGTGATCGCCCCGACATTGACCGGGCAATCGGGACCCAGCACCCAGGTCCGGGCTTCGCCATAGGGCGTGTCCCCCGGAAAGGCGGGCGTGCCCGGCCGTAAGGCCGGGCTGATGTCCCAGAGCATCGCCGACGGCTTAGCCGCGGGCGGCCTTGGCCAGGCGGAGGCGCAGCGCGTTCAACTTGATGAAGCCCGCGGCGTCGCGCTGGTCGTAGACCTGGTCTTCCTCGAACGTCACGTGGGCCAGGCTGTAGAGCGTCTTTGGCGACTTGCGGCCGACGATGCTGACCGAGCCCTTGTACAGCTTCAGGCGGACCGTGCCCTCGACATGCTCCTGGCTCTTGTCGATCAGCGCCTGCAGCATCTCGCGCTCCGGCGAGAACCAGAAGCCGTTGTAGACCAGCTCCGCATAGCGCGGCATCAGCTCGTCCTTGAGATGGGCGGCGTTGCGGTCGAGCGTGATGCTCTCGATGCCGCGATGGGCCGCGTGCAGCACGGTGCCGCCCGGGGTCTCGTAGACGCCGCGCGACTTCATGCCGACGAAGCGGTTCTCGACCAGGTCCAGCCGCCCGACACCGTTGCGGCCGCCCAGCTCGTTGAGCCTGGTCAGCAATGCCGCCGGCGACAGCGCCGTGCCATTGACCGAGACGGCATCGCCGGCCTTGAAGCCGACCTCGATATATTCCGGCGTGTCGGGGGCCTGTTCCGGGGCGACCGTGCGGGAATAGACGAATTCCGGCGCCTCGGCCCATGGGTCCTCGAGCACTTTGCCCTCGGCCGAGATGTGCAGCAGGTTCGCGTCGACCGAGAACGGCGCCTCGCCGCGCTTGTCCTTGGCGATCGGAATCTGGTGCTTCTCGGCATATTCGATCAGCTTGGTGCGCGAGGTCAGGTCCCACTCGCGCCAGGGGGCGATGACCTTGATGTCGGGCTTCAGCGAATAATAGCCGAGTTCGAAGCGGACCTGGTCGTTGCCCTTGCCGGTGGCGCCATGGGAGACGGCGTCGGCGCCGACCAGCTTGGCGATCTCGATCTGGCGCTTGGCGATCAGCGGCCGGGCGATCGAGGTGCCGAGCAGGTACTGGCCCTCGTAGAGCGCATTGGCGCGGAACATCGGGAACACGAAGTCGCGCACGAACTCCTCGCGGAGATCGTCGATGAAGATCTCCTTCACTCCCATCATCTCGGCCTTCTTGCGCGCCGGCTCCAGCTCTTCGCCCTGGCCGATGTCGGCGGTGAAGGTCACCACCTCGCACTGGTAGGTGTCCTGCAGCCACCGCAGGATGACCGAGGTATCGAGGCCGCCGGAATAGGCCAGCACGACCTTCTTGATGCTGCCGCTCATAATCTTGTCTCGCGCGAACGTGGGATAAGGGGGAATTCGACGGCGCGCAGTATAGGGGAATGCGGCGGGGCGGCAAGGCAGGCGGCCATGTGCTGGCGGCAGGGCGCTCAGCGGAGGGCAGGCCCTGCCTGCGCAGGCGGATCGGCAGTCGCGCGAGCAGGAGCAGCGTGCCCGTCTCCTGTCGCAGCAGCCGAAGAAGCCGGTTCAGTCGCGAGCTGCGGCCCTCTGCCGCTTGCCCTGGAAAATCATTTGCGCTAGGTGTTTCCTCGAAGTTGCGAATGGTTCTGAATATCTGAACCATCGCCCGGCCACGGGGCCGGTCCTCGGGAGTTGTGGCGCGATGCTGGCCAGTCTGCTGATCGTCTTTCGCGAAATCCTCGAAGCCGGCCTGATCGT
>NZ_DASZBY010000048.1:0-59792 GCF_035943795.1 Aliidongia sp.
TTCGACCCGGCGATCGGCCAAGCCTCGACGCTGGGACAATTGGAAGCGCTGGCAGGCATCACCGACGAGACCCGGATCGAATTCTGGCTGATGTTCGGCGGCATCGAGAACGAGGCCGAACGCCTGGCCGCCGGCGTCGCCGAACTGAAGCGCCGCATCCGCACGACCGGACTGATGGCCTGAAGCGAGCGGAATCCGCCGGGATTTCACGACCCAGGGTCGAGAAGCGCGGACGACGACCCTTCTCACGGTCGCCGGGGTGTGTCACGTTTTCCCTCATCCGGCGCCATTCGGCCGGGGTTCTCGGTCGTGCGCAGAAGACGGGATCGCGGCATGCCGCACTTGCTGAAGCAGGAACGCGATCGTTTCGTGGGTTTCGCCTTCGCGACGGCCCACCTTCTGCTCGAAATCGACCTCTCGGGCCGGGTCCTGTTCGCCGCCGGCGCGTCGTGCGGGCTGGTCGATGGGCCAGCCGAAAAGCTGATCGGCCAAGCGCTCGATGGTCTGGTCGCGGCCGAGGACCAGGAATTCCTGGGTCACCTCGTCGAGCGCCTGGTCGCGACCGGCTCGATCGGCCTGACCCGCGTGCATCTGCACGCGATCTCGGGCAAGGACGTCGAATTCATGCTGGGCGGGCGGCGCACGATCAGCGGCGAGCCGGTGTTGCACCTGGGGCTGATCCTGGCCAGCATGTTGACCCGCGCGCCCGAGATCGCGGGCCAGACCGCGGCCGAGCGCTTTACGGCCGCTGCGTCGCACCGCCTGGCCGTCGCGGCCGAGGCCCAGATCGAGGAGGGTATGACCTTCCTGATGCTGAACGGCCTGCAGCGGCTGGCCGAGGAGCGCGGGCCTGCCGCGCTGGCCAAGGTCGTGCCGCAACTGATGGCGTACCTGCGCTCGGTATCGGCCGGCGGCGACCTGGCGAGCCCGCTGGCGCCCGGCAAGTTCGGACTGGTCCGGGCGCGCGGCGTCAGCGAAGCGGAGGTCATCGCCGGCCTTTCGAGCATCCTGGAACGCGCCGCCCTGCCCTCGCCGATCCGGGTGTTCGACCTGTCGTTCGATGCAGGCGGCCTGGACGAGGCGGATTCGGCCCGGGCGCTCGCCTATTCGATCCGCCGCTTCACCGATGCGCGCTCCGGCGACTTCAACGTCCGGTCGCTCAAGGACGGCGCGTCCGCCCTGCTGGCCGAAACGGTGAAGCAGGTCGCTGCCGCGCGCGGCGTGATGGCGCAGCGCCAGATCGAGGTCGTCTACCAGTCGGTCGTACGCCTGAAGGATGGGCGCACCCATCATTTCGAGGCCTTGTCGCGCATCTCCGGCGTCGCCTCGATCGGCCCCTGGATCCGCTTTGCCGAGGAAACCGGGCTCATCCAGGATTATGACCTGATCCTCGCCGAGGAAGTGCTGTCGACCATGGCCAGCCACGAGAAAGGCGGCTGGCAGCCGATGATCGCCATCAACCTGTCGGCCCAGTCGCTGCAGAGTGCGCTGTTCCGCGCGCGCTTCGACAGCGTGGCCGCCGCCCATCCGGCCCAGGCACCGCGCCTGCTGATCGAGGTGACGGAGACCGCCAGCGTCACCGACTATCCGGCCATGGCCGCGATCCTGCGGGCGCTGCAGGCGCGCGGGCATCGCATCTGCATCGACGATCTGGGCGCCGGCTCGACCTCACTCGAAACCCTGCGCGCGCTGCCGGCCGATTTCGTCAAGATCGACGGCCCGTTCCTGCGTGCCGCGCTGAACGACCCGCGCGAATTGCAGACGTTGCAGACCGTGGTGCAGATGGCGCTCGCTCATGGCAGCGAGATCATCGTCGAGCAGGTCGAGAATGCCGACCACGTGGCGTTGGCCAGCAAGATCGGCGCGAATTACGCGCAGGGCTTCCTCTATGGCCGCCCGACCACGGACATCATCGCCTTCGGCCGGGACGCGCCCGATCCGCAATGGCAGCCGCTGCCCTATGAGAAGAGCCGGAAACCCGTGTGATGACACTCGTCATTCCGCGGCTTCGGCGCTAGACGAGGGCCATGATCCGATACCGTAACATCCTTCTGGCAGGCCTGCTCCTGGCCGGCCCGGCGGTCGCGGCGCCCCGGCAACCGCCGAGCGTCGCCGAATGGATCGCCATGACGCCGCAGCAGCGCATGGCGCTGCGCGAGGAAACCCGCTCGTGGGACGCCGGCGAACGCAGGGCCTTCTGGTCGCGGTTCGACGATGAGTTGAAGGCGATGAAGCCCAGCCAGCGCCAGGCGCTGTCCGACCAGGCCGCCGCCCAGATGCGCGCCCAGGTTCCCGCAGCAGCGCCGGAAACCGCGCCGCCCGCCGGCAAACTGCCCAAGGCGATCGCATTGCCGCCGCCGGGCGACCTGACCGGTCAGCCCGACTGACGCGCCTCAGAATTCGAGCGGTGCATTGTCGATCACTTCCTTCATGACGAAGAAGGTCCGGGTCTGACGCACGCCGGGCAGCCCGATCAAGGTATCGCCGTGCAGGCGATTGAAGTCGGCCATGTCGCGCACCCGGATCTTGAGGAAATAGTCGAAATCGCCGGCGACGAGATGGCAGTCGAGCACGATCGCCAGCCCGCGCACCGCCGCCTCGAATGCGGCGAAGCTTTCCGGCGTCGAGCGGTCGAGCACCACGCCGACGATGACCAGCGCGCCCTTGTCGACCCGCTGTGGCACGACCTGCGCGCGGATGCCGCTGACATAGCCCTCGGCGAACAGGCGCTGGGTGCGACGATGGCACGTCGCCGCACTGGTGTTCACCCGCTTGGCGATCTCGGCATTGCCCATACCGCCATCAGCTTGCAGCAGGCGGAGAATCTTCAGGTCGATCCGGTCGAGTTGGGAAGCGACGGAAGAGTCTCTCATTTATTCTCTCATTTTCGACAAGAGTATCCGTATATGGCAAATATATACGGTTCATCTCTGAAAATCAGGCCGAAACTCGAGAGCACCTTTCATTCCGCATGGCTTATCCTTCGCCCACCTCACCGCTAGAGCGAAAGGCCCGCCATGCTCCGCAAATTCGACCGTTATCCCCTGACCTTCGGCCCGACTCCGATCGAGAAGCTGCCGCGGCTCTCGGCCCATCTGGGCGGCGGCGTCGAGATCTATGCCAAGCGCGAGGATTGCAATTCCGGCCTCGCGTTCGGCGGCAATAAGCTGCGCAAGCTGGAATATATCGTGCCCGACGCCATCGCGAGCGGTGCCGACACGCTAGTGTCGATCGGCGGCGTGCAGTCGAACCACACGCGCATGGTCGCCGCCACGGCGGCCAAGATCGGCATGAAGTGCCGGCTGGTGCAGGAGAGCTGGGTCCCGCACGAGGACGCGGTCTACGACCGGGTCGGCAACATCCTGCTGTCGCGCGTCATGGGCGCAGACGTGCAACTGGTCGACGAGGGCTTCGACATCGGCATCCGCGCCAGCTGGGAGGCGGCACTCGAAGACGTCAAGGCCAAGGGCGGCAAGCCCTATGCCATCCCGGCCGGCGCGTCGGTCCATAAGTACGGTGGCCTCGGCTACGTCGGTTTCGCCGAAGAGGTGCGTGCCCAGGAGGCCGCACTGGGTTTCGCGTTCGACTATGTCGTCGTCTGCACCGTGACGGGCTCGACCCACGCCGGCATGGTCGTGGGTTTCGCCCAGGACGGCCGGCAACGCCGCGTCATCGGCATCGATGCCTCCTGCACGCCCGCCCAGACCAAGGCCCAGGTGCTCGACATCGCGCAGAAGACCTCGGCCCTGGTTGGTGGCCGGGACATCACAGCCGACGATGTCGTGCTCAACGAGGATTACGCTTACCCGGTCTATGGCGTGCCATCCAAGGAAACCGTCGAGGCGATCCGTCTTTCGGCCCGGCTGGAGGGCATGATGACCGACCCGGTGTACGAGGGGAAATCGATGCAGGGCATGATCGACCTCGTGCGCAAGGGCTTCTTCCCCGCCGGCTCGAGGGTGCTCTACGCCCATCTGGGCGGCGTGCCGGCGATCAACGGCTACGGCTATACCTTCCGCAACGGCTAAGGCTCAGCGGCCGACGAGGGCGCCGCGCACGGCAGTGATGACCGGCGCCCAGTCGCCCAGGCGGTCCTGGTTGAAGATCCGCATCGTCGGGTACCAGAAGGTCCGGTCCTGCTTCCAACCCCAGCGCCATTCGGACGTGGCGCGGTTCAGCATCCAGGTCGGCTGGCCGAGCGCGCCGCCCAGATGGGCCGGCGCGCTGTCGATGGTGATGACCAGGTCCAGGTTGGCGATGATCGCAGCGGTCTCGGCGAAGTCGGTGAGCGCCGCCGACAGGTCGGTCACGCCGGCCCGCGCCAGGATCGCCGTTTCCTGGTCGTCGAGCGGCCCCTGTTGCAGCGCGAACCAGCGACAGCCGGGCACGCCGAAGAGCGGCAGGAACTGGTCGAGCGGGATCGAGCGCCAGCGGTCCTCGGGCATGCCGGTCGAGCCGCGCCAGACGAGCCCGACTTTGGTGCCGGCGCCCATGCCGAATTGGCCCTTCCAGAAGGCCGCGCGATCCGGGGGGGCTGCCAGATAGGGCTGCTGGGGCGGTTCGGCGCCAGGCCGCGCCCGATAAAGCATGGCCAGGCCCTCGACCCACAGGAAATAGCCCGGCCGGTCTTCAAGCGAATCCTCGGTGGTCATCACCCGGATCCGGGTCGACCCGGTTTGGGCCAGGATCGGTGCCGCACGCACGAGCGAGACCAGCGCCGGCTGGACGATCAGCGTGATCTGGTCCGGCCCGGCGGCCAGCACCCGATCGAGATAGCGGAAGTAGTGGATGGTATCGCCGTTGCCGCCATGGCTGAACAGCACGATCTCCTGGCCGGCCAAGGGTTCGCCGCGCCAGCGCCGGTGCCCGGTGCCGTGCATCTGGCGCCAGCGCACGTCCAGATCGTCCGGCAGGCTTGCCTCGCACAGGCGCCAGGCTTCGTCCCAGTCGCCGGCGAGGAAGCGGGTCCGCCAGATCCGATCGCCCAGGCCGGTGCCATCGTCGAGCCGCGTCTCGGCCGCCTCGAACGCGGCGATGGCATCGACGAACCGGCCCTGATGGGCGAGGGTCAGGCCCAGATGATGCCAGGCGTCGCCGTAGCGATCGTCGAGGGCGAGCGCCTGACGGAAATGCGCCTCGGCCTCGGCCGGCACGCCCAGCGACCGGCTCGCGATGCCCAGGTAATAGGGAATGCGGATATCGCGGCCACCCAGTGCCCAGGCCTGTTCCAGGCAACCCGCCGCTTCGGCATCGTTGCCGATCTGCTGCAGGAAATAGCCCGCCTCCGCCCACAGCGCCGGATCCTCCGGCCGCTCGCGCAACCGGTCGACGATCTGCGCCTGGGCCGCCTCGACGTCGCCCGCCTCGATCATCGCCGCAGCGGCGATCGCCATCTTGCCGATTTCCACCGAGTTCTCTCCGTTGCGATCTGCCGACGATCATAGGGCCGACGGAGGCCGATCCGCAAATTCGGGCGGTACCGACGATCGTTTCCGACACCGACGACCGGGTCTCCGGATGCCGCTTTATCGCCGCAAACGATTGGCGGAACATTCGTGATACCCCGCCGCCAGCGAGATCCCGCCAAGCGCATCCCCGCGCCGACGTGTCGCGCAGCATCGACGATGCGGATTCCAGCTGCAGAAACAGGGCTATGCCGAGGCGTTCGGCAATCCGCATCTTTCCTCATCATGGCCGGGCTTGGCGGAATTCATCTCAGCCATTTGAAGCTTGGGGAAATATGGACACCCCCGAGCGTCTCCGCGGAATGAGGGCAAATGAGCAACCGCGGATCCTACCGCCGTGTCGGTAGCGGGACGACGCGGACGCTGGCATCGACCGGGAACCGGTCCGCCAGGGCTGCGAGTGCCCGTCGCGCGGCTTCGGTCAGCACGGCCAGATGCTGATCCAGTTCGTCGCCGTCCGCCTTGTCGCGCAAAGTGCCGAGGCGCCGGGCAGCGCGTTCCAACTCGGCACAGCCGAGGTTGCCGGCGAGGCCGGCCAGCGCCTTGCCGTGGCCGCGGGCAGCCGTCGCATCGGCACGGGCGAGGCCGAGGGCCGCGATTTCGGTCTCGACGCTGCGGCGGAACACGCCGACCAGCTCGGTCGCCTTGACGAGGCCGATGCGGCCGATCAATCCGTCGAGCGTCCGTTCGTCGAGCACGGCGACCGGCGGTCGCACCGGCCCCTCGCTCTCGGACGCGGTCAGCCGGTCGATTGTCGCCAGCAGGTGCGGCTCGTCGATCGGCTTGGCGACATAGGCGTCCATGCCGGCCGCAAGGCAGCGTGCCGCATCCTCGGCCGACGCATTCGCGGTCAGCGCCACGATCGGCGTATGGCGCGCCGCCCCTTCGTCGTCGCGGATCGCGCGGGTCGCGTCGATGCCGTTCATCACCGGCATCTGGACGTCCATCAGCACCAGGTCGTAGGCGGTCCGCCTGAGCGCCGTCACCGCGGCGACACCATCGTCGACCACGTCGACCAGATGCCCGCTCGCCTCCAGGATCGCCGCCACCAGGATCTGGTTGGCCACGACATCCTCGGCCAGCAGGATGCGGCGCGGCGGGCGCGCGGCGTTCGGGTCGACGACCTGCGGGGGTGCTGCGACGGCGAGCGGCAGTTCGACCCAGAACAGGCTGCCCCGGCCCTCCTCGCTCTCGACGCCCAGTGTGCCGCCCATCAAGTCGACCAGCTTGCGGCAGATCGCGAGCCCCAGGCCCGAGCCGCCATAGCGCCGCGTGTTCGTGCCGTCGACTTGGCTGAATTGCTGGAACAGCCGGTCGAGCTTGTCGGCGGCGACGCCGATGCCAGTATCGATCACCTGCAGGCAGAGCAGTTGCGGCCCGTCGCCCCGGGCCTGGTAATCGATCCGCAATTCGATCGAGCCCGTCGGGGTGAACTTGACGGCGTTGGCCAGCAGATTGAGCAGCACCTGGCGGATGCGGGTCGCGTCGCCGGCCAGGCCCGCCGGCACGGTCGGCGCCACGGCGATCCTGAATTCCAGGCCTTTGGCTTGAACGCCGTGGCGGACCACCGCCGCCGCCGCGTCGACCAACGCACGCGGGGCGAACGGCGCAATTTCGAGATCGAGCCGGCCGGCCTCGGCATTGGCATAGTCGAGCACGTCGCCCAGCACGGCCAGCAGCGCCTGGGCCGCTTCCCGCTGCAATTCCAGGAACCGGCGCTGGTCCGACGGGCTGAGCTCGGTCTTCAGCAGCAGATCCGAAAACCCGATGATGCCGGTGAGCGGCGTGCGCAATTCGTGGCTCATGGTCGACAGGAACTGGGTCTTGGCGACCCCCGCCACCTCGGCCTTGGTGCGCAGCGCTTCAAGTTCGATCGCCTGCCGATCCAGCATGCACAGCAACTCGTCGCGCTCGGCCGTCCGCTCGATCAGCGCGTCTGCGCGCGACGTCGCCTCGGCTGCGAGCACGTCGCGCAACCGCTCCGCCTCGACCAGCGTCTGGGAGATCGGTCGGATGCGCCGGGCGACCTCGGTTTCGAACGCCCATTCGGCGATCATCATGCCTTCGGTCGCCTGTGCGACACGCTGGTAGAGTCGGCCGACCTCGCCCAGGCATAGGCCCAGCAGGCAACCTGCGGCGGCCAACGCTTCGAGCCGCCCGGCGTGCCAGCCGAGCGTGCCGCGAATCCCGCCCGCCAAAGTCAGCAGATCGTCGAGCATCAGCGCCAGGATCGACAGGCCGAAGAACAGCTGCAGGCTGGTTCTGACTCGGGTCCAGCGCCAGAGCAGGACCAGGGTGACGAGACTTTCGATCGCGAGGAACGGGCCGACACCGGCGCCGACGGCGGCACGATAGTCGCCACCCCGGACGATCGCCGGGCTGACCCAAGGGGCCGTCATGATCAGCACCGTCGAGATCGCGACCAGGGCGGCGATGGTCGCGCGCATGCCCCAGACCAGGATCCGGGTCTGGTTGGTCGCACATGGCGCCCGCGGCGCCGACCGGTCCGACCAGGCAAAGCCGATCGCGGCGATCGGCAGGCCGCCGTGCCACAGCAGCCAGCACCAGGCCGCAACCAACAGCGCACGGTCCGGCGACAGGTTCGAAATGAGCAGGTCCGGCATCGACCAGAGCTGCAGCAGCTGGATGGCCGCGGCATAGAGCGTGCCGGCGGCGATCCACAGCAGCGACAGGGTGCGGCTCGCCAGGAAATGCCGGACCAGCAGATGGGCGGTCAGCAGATAGACGAGCGCCGACAGGGTCTGCCCGATGACCAGGAAACCCGGCGCGGTCGGCCATCTCTGGTCGGCGATCGGCAGCACGCCGGCCGCGAACGCCATCAGCAGCAGGGCAAGCGCGCCGGCCAGCACCATCTGGCGTGCGGTCCGCGGCCGGGTCGCCAGAAGTTCGCCGGAAACGGACACCGGCGGAAAGTGCGGATGGGACGACGTCACGGATGAGGGCTCCGAATCCCCTTGATGTCCGCAACTTTTGCGCCGTACCGCACCGATTTGCAACGACAACCGCCCGGGGGCGGCCCGTCCGTCAGGACGCGCGCGCCGCCGCCAGGAACTCGTTCAGGCTCTGGGTCAGCAGGTCGGACTGGCGCACCAGATCGCCGGCAGCACCCAGGATGCTGCTGGCGCTCCGCCCCGTTTCGCCGGCGATACGCGTGACGCCGATGATGTTTTCCGAGACCTCGCCCGCCCCGGTCGCCGCCTGCTGCACGTTGCGCGCGATCTCCTGCGTCGCCTGGCCCTGCTGATCGATCGACATGGTCATGGCCCCGGCGATCTCGCTGATCTTGGCGATCGTCGACTCGATGCCGTGGATTGCCGAGACGACTTCCTGGGTCGCGGTCCGGATCGCCGTCACCTGAGTGGTGATCTCCTCGGTCGCGCGCCCGGTCTGGGCCGCCAGGCTCTTGACCTCCGATGCGACGACGGCGAAGCCCTTGCCGGCGTCGCCGGCGCGAGCCGCCTCGATCGTCGCGTTCAGCGCCAGCAGGTTGGTCTGGGCCGCAATGTCGCTGATCAGCTTGACGACCTCGCCGATGCGCCCGGCCGCCGCCTCCAGATGCTCGACCTTTGTCGAGGTGGCGCCGGCCTCCTGCACCGCCCCTTCGGCGACGCTCGCCGACCCTGCCGCCTGGCGACCGAGCTCACCGATGGATGCGGTCAGTTCCTCAGCGGCCGCCGCGACCGTCTGGATGCTGACCGACGTCTCTTCCGACGCGGCCGCGACCGCCGACGTCTGGCCGGTCGCCGTCTCGGCCGCCTCGGCCATGGACCGGGCATTGCGCTCGACCTGGTTCGCCGCACCGGCGACCGAATCCGCGATGGTCTTGACGCTGCTTTCCAGCCGGCCGGCCAGTTGCAGCAGGGCGTGTCGCCGGTTTTCCTCGGCCAACCGCTTCTGCTCCTCCCGCTCCGTCTCGATCCGGGCGACGTCGGCGGCCGTGTCGCGGAACACGATGACCGAGGCCGCCATGGCGCCGATCTCATCCTTGCGGTTGGCAGCCGGGATCTGGATGCCGGTTTCGCCCTCGGCCAGGCGCCGCATGACGTCGGTGATGCCCAGCAGCGGGCCGACGACCATCCGGCGCAGCAGGAAGGCCAGGATGCCCAGCAGCGCCAGCATCACGACGAGCGCCACCACCGTCTGATTGCGCAGCGCCTTGGACACTGCCGCATTCTGGGCGTCGAGGCTCCAGGCGATCGCCAGTGCGCCGATCACCTTGGTGCCGCGCAGGCTCATCACCGGCACCGCGACGATCAGATGGGTCGGCGTCTCCTTGACCAGCGGCGTGCCCTTGGCGAGCACGTCGGGCGCGTCCTTGAGGACCTGCGTGAGATCGACCGGCGTCAGCTTCTGGCTTTCGAACTTCAACAGCAGCGTGCCGTCGTCGTTGAACGAGGCGAGGCTCGCAAGCTGGGTATCGGGCGCGTCGGCGATCGGCTTGTACTCGGTCTCGATCGACGAGCCGTCATGGCCCATGAAGCCGATCCGCATCGCGTTGCCCAACTGCGTCGTCTTGGCGGTGAGGTCCGACACCGCCAGATCGACCAAGCTGGCGCGCTGATCGCTCGCCTGCAGCCCGATCATGACGAGGAAACCCACCAGGATTGCCGCCGTGAAGGCAGCCCCGAACTTGCGCTCGATCGTCCATTTGACCCGAAGCACCCGCGCGAATAAGCCCATTCCCACTCTCCCTCGTGTCCCGCCGGGCGGGACTGCGTTCGAAACCTGGTTTCCCCGGCTTTTATTGCCCGCTCGCCGCCCGTATCAGCGCAGCCTTCTCATCGCCGCCGACCGATCGCAACCACGGTTGAAAATCTGTGCCGACCAATTCGTTGAACAGGCCCACGCCCGGCCTGCTGCGGGTCTTGCGTGCCCAGTGGATGACCGAGCCGAGCGCTGCCTGGTCGAGCATCCAGTTGAACGGCCATTCGATCTCGAGCTTCGCCAGCACGAACAGCCGGATCCGTTCAAGCAGGTCCGACCCGCCGGTCGTCGGCCGGAAGATACCGAGCACCGCCGGATAGCGCGAGCACGGTCCCGCACCGTCATGGCGAAAGCAGGCGAAGTCCAGCCCCGCCGCGGCATCGGCCAGCGCGTCGAGCGGCTGCAGGAATTCGACGTCGGCATCGAGCAGGACCAGCGGGCGGTCGTAGCGCCGCAGCAGCGCCGGCCCTTGGAGAAAACGCGCCGAGGCGTAATAGGCGCCGCTCTTGAATGGGCTTGCCGCCTCGGTCGTCAGATTGAGCGTCAAATCCGGTGCCCCGGCCGCCAGGCGCCGGAATAGATCGCGGCTCGCCTCGTCCGCCTCCATCACATGCAAATGCAGGGTCGCCCCTGGCATGTGGGCGGCGGCACTCGTCACGAAGCCGGGGCCGAAGCGCTCGAAATAATTCCGGTCGCACGCGGTCGCGAGAACGTAGGGCCGCGCGCCCGCACCGACATCGCAATCCTGGACGACCTCGGGCAACCGCCGGACGAGTGCCGCGGGCTCGGCCAGCCCGGCGACGAAATCGGCATCCTCGATCAACGTGCCCTGGCGATAGGCAATGTTGAAATGGCTGTCGGCGCCGATCGGCAGGCTGCCGGCCCGGGCCGCGACCAGCCGCTTGAAAAGGTCGAGCCGGGCGAAGGCCGCATCCTCGGACCCTTCCAGCAGATCGACGCAGGCCGCCTGGTATGACGAGGACGGCTTGTAGGCGCTCGCCTCGGGCAGGCCGTCGTCCAGTGCCTTCAGATGACCATGCAGGCGATAGGTCATGAGCACGCCCAGCGCTTCATGGCAGAACAGGAACCCGTCGCCGCGCCGGCGTTCGCGGTAGTCGGCCAGCCCGATGAGATCGCCCAGCCGCCCTTGAAGCGCCAGCGCGAGCGCCAGCCCCCGCCAAGCCTCGTCATCGGTCGGCGTGGCATTGACTGCCGCCAGCAACAACGTCGCGGCTTCGGCATAGCGCCGCGCGTTCATATGGCCGACGGCCTGTTCGACCAGGGAAGGCGCCGTGCTCATGACATGCCACCCGCCCGGCGTGCCGGCGAAACGCTTGCGGCAACGCGCGTTGGCCTGATAATGCGCGCATTCCGACCGGAGGAGATGAGGTTCCGATGAGCGCCCACACTACAGTGCCCCGCCGAACGGTCCGCGATATCATCAAGGGCGGCACGCCCAGCGTCTGGCTGACCGCCTATACGACGCCGTTCGCCAAGCTGATGGATCCCCATGTCGATGCGCTGCTGGTCGGCGATTCGCTGGGCATGGTGCTGTATGGCCTGCCGAGCACGCTCGCCGTGACGCTCGACATGATGATCGCCCATGGCGCCGCCGTGGTGCGGGGTGCCGCCCGCGCGCTGGTCCTGGTCGACCTGCCGTTCGCCAGCTACCAGGCCTCGCCGGAACAGGCGTTCCGCAATGCCGCCCGCGTGATGGCCGAGACCGGCTGCGGCGCGGTCAAGCTCGAGGGCGGCGTCGAAATGGCGCCGACCGTGAAATTCCTGGCCGAGCGCGGCATTCCGGTCTGCGGCCATGTCGGCCTGATGCCCCAGTCGGTCAATACCGCCGGCGGCTTCCGTGCCCAGGGCAAGGACGAGGCGCAGGCAGCCAAGGTCATGGCGGATGCCCGCGCGATCAGCGACGCCGGCGCCTTCGCGCTGGTCATCGAAGGCACGGTCGAACCGGTCGCCCGCGCCATCACCGAAAGTCTGAAGGTTCCCACCATCGGTATCGGCGCCTCGCCGGCCTGCGACGGCCAGGTGCTGGTGAGCGACGATCTCCTGGGCCTGTTCGGCGATTTCACGCCCCGGTTCGTCAAGCGCTATGCCGAGCTGGCGCCGGCTGTCGACCAGGCAGTCGCGGCCTATGCCGAGGACGTGCGCGCGCGGCGCTTTCCGGGGGTGGAACATTGTTTCGGCGTAAAGCGCGGCTAGGCCGTCAGGCCTGCCGCACCTGCTCCAAAAAGCCGTCGACGGTGGCACGCAGCGCCCCTTCCTGACGACCAAGCCCATCGGCGGCTTCGAGTACGTGGCTTGCAGCCTCCGCCGTCGACAAGGTCGCTTCCGATACGCCGCCGATGTTGCGCGAGACTTCCTTGGTGCCGGCCGCGGCCAGGTTGACGTTCCTGGCGATCTCGGCCGTCGCCTGGCGCTGCTCGGCCATGGCATTGGCGACCTCGTTCGCGATGCCGGTCATCTCGCCGACCGTGCCGCCGATCTCGCGGATGGCGCTCACAGTGCGGCCGGTGACCGACTGCATGGAGGCGATCTGGTTGCGGATATCCTCGGTCGCCTGGGCGGTCTGGTTGGCGAGCGACTTCACTTCCGACGCCACCACGGCGAAGCCCTTGCCCGCCTCGCCTGCCCGCGCAGCCTCGATCGTCGCGTTCAAAGCGAGCAGATTTGTCTGGCTGGCGATGTCGTTGATCAGCAGCACGACCGCCTCGATCCGTTCCGCCGCCTCCGCCAGCTCGCGCACGGTGACGTCGGTGCGGCCGGTCATCTCCGATGCCTTGCGCGCGATTTCGGCCGAGCGGCCGACCTGCTCGGCCACCGTCGAGATCGAGGCCACCAGTTGCTCGGTCGCGGCTGCCACGGCATCGACGTTGGACGAGGCCTCGTCGGACGCGCCGGCGACGGCCTCGGCCTGGCGCCCGGTCTCTTCCGCGGCGGCCGAGACCGCCGAGGACGTGCCGCGCAGGCTTTGCGACGCGGCGCCCAGATCGTGGATGATGCCGGCCACGTCGGTCTGGAAACTGTTGGTCAGCCGGTCCATCGACTGCATGCGCTTGTCGCGCCGTGCCTGGGACGCGGCCTGGGCAACGCCCAGCGCGTCGGCCTCGATAGCGGTCTGCTTGAACACCTCGACCGTCCGGGCCATCTGCCCGACCTCGTCGGCGCGATCCAGCGCCGGTACGGTGATCGACCGGTCGCCGCCGGCCAGCGCCTGCATGACCTGACTGAGACCGACGACCGGCCGGGCGATCGCCCGGCTGATCAGCAGGGCGAGCAGCGCCGCCAGCGCCACCGCGCCGAACGACATCAGCAGGACCGAACGGCCGGCGCGGCCGACGCTGGCGCGAGCGTCCAGGCCTAGGCTGCGCTGCGCCTCGACCGTGCGTTCGACCATGCTCGCGATCGACTGCAGCATCTCGTTGCCGGCATCCGCCAGATCGGTCGATTCGATCTTGCGCGCCTGCTCGTAGGCCGAAATCGCGTCGTGGAAGGTATTGGCCAGCTGGTCCGTGCTCTTGATCACGGTGATGACGCTCTTGCGATATTCCGCGTCGGGCACCCGGATGCGCATCTGGCTGACCGCGTCGATGACCTTGGTCAGCGCCTCCTCGGCCTTGATCTTGAAGGCCGGGTCGTCGTCGCGGAAATAGCGGAGCGCATTGGTCCGCGCCGCCGACGCCTGGCGCGCGACCTCGTTGTTCAGATAGATCGCGATGTCGATCTTGCCGGCATTGGCCAGCGTCTCGACGAAATCGCCGAACGCCTGGTCGATCGTCTCGTCGAGCGGATCGAACTGGTCGCGCAGCAGCGAGCGCTTCTGGTCGAGCAGCTTCGACAGCTGGGCGAACTTGCCCTTGAACACGCCGATCTTGTCGCCGACCTCGCCCAGCGCGCCCTTGATGGTCGCATCGGCGATCTGGCCCTGGGCGTCGCCCGTGCGTTGGGCCGCGTCGTCGATCGCCTTGTTGGCCTGGTCCGGCGTCTTCACGTCGCCCGCCAGGTATTTCACGACCTCGAGCCGGGCGACCGCGACACTGTCCTGGACCGACTGCAGGCGATTGTTGGTCTCGGCGAGAGCGGCATATTGCCCGAAGTTGCCGTCGGCCGCGCGGAACGCCAGCCATGCGGTCAGCACGACGACGATCAACAACAGGATGACGATGCCGAAACCCGCCCCGACCTTGAGCGAAATGCGCCAGTCCGAAAACCGCATGAACCCACTCCCGACAATGTGCTCAGTGCGTTCCCGCCCAACGAGTGCCGGCTCTGACGCCCGGTCAATTCATGGAAATTGTCGCCATGACGCAACGCCAATCTATCGGGAAATGATTTCGGAATCGTTAGGTGTCGCCCCGGGAGCACCCTCGAATCCGTGGAAACGAAATATTTTCCCAAATACCGCCCAAAGGTCTGACTAATTAAATCACCGGGGCTCGAGAAGCCGGTCAGTGCACCGACAGACGCGCGTCATCCGAAACAGGCTTCCAGACTTGGTAGGCGAAATGGCAATCCTGCAAGGCCGCGTCCCGGCAGGCTTTGAATTCGGCGAGCAGGCTGCCGTCGGCCAACGGGATCAGCAGGTCGCTGGGGTTGACGCCGCCCGCCATCACGAATGCGGTGGTCGTGGGCGGCAGCGTCAGCCCGGCCGCCATCTTGTCCCCGCCCGGGATGGCGGCGAGCGTGGTCTTCTGCAGACCGAAGGACGCGCAATAGGGCTTGGCGCTCTGGTCCTTCTGCGTGCACAGCGTACCCGGCCGGCCGATGATCGTGCGATCGAGCTCGGGCAGGCCCCAGCCGACCGCCATATTGTCGACGCGCTCGACCGGCCCGTCCGGCGTCAGGTAGCCGGTCGCCTTCCATTGGCCCTGGAGAATGACGGCATCGGCCGCCTTCAGGACGGGAGACCGGCTGTCGGTCGCCGCCGCGAGTGCCGTCAGATCGTCGAGCCGTTCGGCATAGCGCTGACCGAGGCATGCTGCCTGCGCATCCGGACAGGCGGCATCGCGCGCCGCGATCCAGGCCCGTTGCCGCGCCACGAAATCCTTGCCGACCGCATCGTCATCGATCAGCGCGCGCACCTTGGCATATTGCCGGGCGACCTTGCCGTCGAGCGCCTTCACGGTCGGATCGGCGCAGATCGCCCGATCGACCGGCACCTTGGCCTTGCCGCAATCGATGCCCTCGGCCCGAGCGAGCGAGGGGGCCGCGACCATCAGCAGGCCCAGCGACAAGACGAGATGCCGGGTCACTTGGTAGCTTTCGCGCGGGGATCCGGGATTTCGGCCGGCATGTCGGTCTCGAGAAAATCGGCCTCTTTCCGGACACGCGCCTTGTACCATTCCGGAGTGACGGCATAGTTGCGCAGTGCCGTGACCGCGTCCTTCCATTTGCCGCTGGTCGCGGCGCCGTAGAACGGCTTCGCCAGCGACGTATGGGGCATGCCCTCGCCCTGGTGGAACGTCCGGGAGAACAGCACGGTCTGCCACGTTACCGGCAGGCCGACGAAAGTCGGCACGCCCGGCTTGCGCGGCGAACCGTCCCACGACTTGATCGCCGAGGCGAGCTTCTGGCCGTGCACCGCCAGGTCGATCTGGTCGGCCTCCGCCTTGGTCACGACGGGGACGGGCGCCGTGCTCAACACCCATTTCGCGACCTGGACCTTGGTCATGCCGCCGAACTTGTGGCTCGTGAACGGCTTGCACTCCTTCACAACGTTCGCCGGCAGGCCGTATTTCTGCAGTTCCTTTTCGTTGATCTGCCCGATGTCGAAGCCGGTCGCGATGGTCATGCCGCTCTGGCCCGCGGTGACGCCCTTCTTGTCGAACGGTACATAGCCGCGCAGATACTGCCCGCCTTCCCATTCGCCCAGGAACGCGAAGTTGATCTTGGTGCCGTATGTGCCGTTGAGCGTCGTGTAGACGGTCGCATCCGCCTTGCCGATCTTGCTGGGCATCCGCTTGATGGGCAACGCCCACAAGGTGCGCGCGACCAGCGCCGCCGCGCCCGCGGCCAGAATGTCGTTCGCCGCCGCATGGCCCTGGGGCGCCGTTCCAGCGCGGGTCAGCAGCAGCGTCAGGGTCTGCAGCGCCTGGCGATCGCCATGGCCGACGGCCAGCGGATGGAGGAATTCCGTGGCATCGGCCACCGAGACGAAGCTCTTCGTCCGCGCCTGCCACCGCGGCGGCAACGGCTCCGACCCGATGACGAAATGGCTGAGCCCGGAACGATGGGCCAGCGCATGGTGGCCCATCCAGTGGAAGATCGCGAGATCCTCCAGATCCTCCGGATCGTCCAGGACCGTGGCGTCGGTCCGCGCCTTCGTGATGGTGCCACTGAGATCCGTCACCATCAGCCTCCCGTCTCCGCCGCGCTGGGCAGCCTCGGCAATTTTCTCATTCGCGGCACCTGCCGGCAACCGCTTTAGAGCAGTTTCCGGTGCGGCACAATCCGGGGCAGGCTCAATAGAGCTCCGTCACCCAATGCTGGCTCGATTTCTTCGGTCGCACGTAATCCGTGTCCGGCTGGCGCGGCGGCAAGGCCATCTCGATCGGCTCCAGATCCTTGTAGGGGATCTGGCGCAGCAGATGGGCGATGCAATTGAGCCGTGCCCGCTTCTTCTGATCGGCATTCACGATGTTCCAGGGCGCGAGCTTGGTATCGGTATGTTCCAGCATCCGGTCCTTGGCCTTGGAATAATCGACCCACCGGCCGCGCGATTCCACATCCATCGGCGACAGTTTCCAGCGTTTGATCGGATTGTGCATGCGTTCGACGAAGCGGGCCTCCTGCTCTTCGTCGCTGACCGAGAACCAGTATTTGACGAGATGGATGCCGGACTTGATCAGCATCTCTTCGAACAGGGGGCAGGCGCGCAAAAACTCCTCGTATTCCGCGTCGGAGCAGAAGCCCATGACGTGTTCGACACCGGCACGGTTGTACCAGCTGCGGTCGAACAGCACGACCTCGCCCGCCGCCGGCAATTGGGCGACATACCGCTGGAAATACCACTGGCTGCGCTCGCGCTCGGTCGGCGTGCCCAGCGCCACGACCCGGCAGGTCCGTGGATTGAGGCTTTCGGTGATGCGCTTGATGACGCCGCCCTTGCCGGCCGCATCGCGACCCTCGAACAGCACGCAGACCTTCAGGCCCTCGATCTTGACCCATTCCTGCAGCTTGATCAGTTCGAATTGCAGCCGCGCCAGCTCATCGACGTATTTATAGCCGCGCTTCCTCGTCTTGGGCGGGCTGGCGTCGCCAACCACTTCCCAGCGGTCCTCGATGACCGTGCGCTCCTTGGCGTTGCGCAGGATTTCGCCGCGGAGTTTCGTCGGATCGCGCTTCGTCGCCATGCTTTGCCGCTCCGCTATATGTCAGGTCTATGGGCCGAGACGGCCCAGCCAATCGAGCGCGTCCCGATATTGGACGACCGGGCCGACCACGACGATGGCCGGCGGTTCGATCGCCGAAGCGGCGACCGCGTCGGCGGCGGTGGCGAGCGTCGCGACCAGCACCTGCTGGTCGGCCCGCGTCGCCTTGCTGACGATCGCGACCGGTTCATCGGGTGAACGCCCCTCGGCCACCAACCGTGCCGCGATCGCGCCCAATTGACGAAAAGCCATGTAGAATACGAGGATCGGCGCCGCACGGGCGAGTGCTGCCCAGTCGATGCCCTCGGGCAGCAGCCCTTGCGCATCATGACCGGTAACCAGCGCCAGCACCTGGTTGGTATCGCGATGGGTCACAGGAATGCCGGCATAGGCGAGACCGCCGATCCCGGCGGTGACGCCCGGCACGATCCGGAACGGCACGGAAGCTCCAGCCAGGGCCAGCGCTTCCTCGCCACCACGACCGAACACGAAGGGATCGCCGCCCTTCAGGCGGACCACCCGGTGGCCCGCCCGCGCCAGTTCGACCAGGCGCTTGGAAATGTCGGGCTGGGTCGGCGACGGTCTGCCGCCGCGCTTGCCGGCATATTCCAGGACCGCGTCCGTCCGGGTGAAATCGAGCAGGCGCGCATCGATCAGCGCGTCGTAGACGATCGCATCGGCCGTCTCAAGCGCGTAGCGGCCCAGCAACGTCAACAGGCCGGGATCGCCGGGACCGGCGCCGACCAGCCAGACCGAGCCCGGCGCGAAGTCGGGAAATGCGAAAGGCACGCGGTCCATGGGCGATCCGATATCTCTCGATGGGCTGAAATCAGCTTCCCCAGCCTGCGTCGGATTGCAAGAGGTGGATTCTGCGGGGCTGTGGCACAAGATCTCAGCGGCCGACCGCTGGTCAAGCGGGGGATGGCCCCGTAGGCTGTCGCGCGGCGAATTCCCGTTTCCCTGGAGCCCGTTTTTATGTCGCAACGCCCTCTATCGCGCCTGGCCCTGTCGGCGAGCGTCCTTCTTGCCCTGGCCGCCGGACCGGCCCGCGCGGACTTCGGGCTGGACCTGACCGGCGGCTATCTGAACGTCACCAAGGCCGTCCAGGCCGGCGACCTGGAAAGCCTGCGCCAGCAGGTCGTGCGCGGCGACGAGTTGAACCATCAGGACGACATGGATCGCACGGCCCTCACCTGGGCCGCGATCGCCGAAAACGAGGCCATGGTGAAGCTGCTGGTGCAGGGCGGTGCCCGCACCACGATCCGCGACCGGGACAATCGGGTGCCGCTGCACTGGGCGGTGCAGAAGGACGCGCCGGAAGTGGTGAAGGCGCTGCTCGACGGCGGCGCTGCGATCGACGTGACGGACCAGCGCGGCACCACGCCGCTGATGATGGCCGCGGCGAACGGCAACGTCAGTGTCGTGCGCCTGCTGATCAGCCGCCACGCCAAGATCGACCTGCGCGACTATACCGGCCGCTCCGCGCTCGATTTCGCGACCGATCGCCGCCAGGCCCAGGTCGTCCAGGCCTTGAAGCAGGCCGGCGCGTCCTGACCGAGACGCCGGTCTAATATCCCAGTTCGGCCTCCAGCGCCTTCACCGTGCCGTCGGCATGGAGCGAGGCGAGCGCCCGATTGAACGCGTCGAGCTTGACTTGATAGCCGGCGCGCGCGAGCGGCATGCCCAGGTATTGGACCTGCTCTTCGATCGGCGGATCGACCCATTCCATCTCGCCCGCGAATTTGGCGAGGCTGCCGCCCAGCAGATAGGCCGCGACGCCCCGGTCGATCAGCACCATGTCGACCCGGTGGGCATCGAGCTTGCGCAGGTTTTCCTCGTCATCGAGCGCACTCTGGGTCTGCAGGCCCGCGGCCTCGAACGCCGGCGGATTGACGTAGCCGCGCCCGACGCCGATCGAGTAGGGCGCGAGATCGGCGAGCGTTCGAAAGACGATCCGGTCGGCCTTCAGCTTGTAGAGGCCGATCTGGTTCGTCGGCAGCGGTCCGGAGAAGGCGAGCCACTTCTCGCGCTCGGCGTTGCGCCAGACGAAGACGACCCCGTCATATTGCCCGTCCCTCGCCTCGTCGAGCGCACGCGCCCACGGGCGGAAGGTCACGGTCGGCTCGTAGCCGGCGCGCCGGAACGCGCGGGTGACGATGTCGACGGTGATACCGCCGTTCGGCAGGGCCGCCCCCATATAGGGCGGATATTCGGTCGACACGAGTTGCACGGATTCGGCCGCCTGCACCGGCGAGGCCGTGAGGGCGACGATCACCGCCAGAAGGGGCAATAGGCGGAAGCGGGAACACATCCGAGGGGGCGCCTCCTCGCGCATTGGGAGCCGTCACCCTCGCGAGGCAGGCCTTACGCTTCGCTTAACGCTGGGTCGCCGCGGCAATTTTCCGTGGTCAGGGAGCCGCAGGCGCCAGCCGATACAGCCGCAGCGTCATCCAGCGGCCGTTGGAATAATCGAAGCCGCGGACCGCGCCGAACGGACGGCCGGTCCGGCCGGATGCCTTGAGCGCGGCGGCAAAATCCGGCTCCTGCCGGTCGGCCACGAGCGCCAGCTTGGCTTGGCCGTCAATGAGAGCCGCCGCCGCCTGGGCCGGCGCCAGCAGTTTCGTATCGGTGCCGAGCAGGAAGACCAGGCTGGGCTCGGTATAGCCGGTCGACACGACCCGCTCGTCCGGCAGGCGCTCGGTCGCGACCAGATAGGCGGCCGAGCGGCTGAGCCAGATCGCGTTGACGTCGGGCAGCACCAGGGCGAAGGCCGTTGCCATGACCAGGAGACCGGCGATCATCGCGACGCCGGCGTTGGCCAGGCTGGCCCGCGCCCGCTCCCGGCCCAGGAAATGCCAAGCCGCCGCCAGCACGGCCGCGGCGCCGATGCCGGAACCGAACGAAGCGCGATGGCCAAGCAGCAGCGGCATCGCGACCAGGCCGCCGGCGAGCGCCAAGCCGACCAGCGCCCACAGCGCGGCCGGCAGCCAACTGGCCCAGCGGCGCACCGCCATGCCTTCTTCGGCGGCGGCGATCAGCCCTTTGGCGGCGAGCAACGCCAGAGCCGGGTAGAGCGGCACGACATAATGCGGCAGCTTGGTCGGCACCGCTTCGAGCAGGATCCAGGACGGGATGGTCCAGGCCAGGAGGAAGCGCGCGGCCGGCAGGCGGCGGTTGCGCCATGCCCAGACCGCCCCGAAGCCCAGGAACAGGGTCCCGGGCCAGAAAGTCACCGGCAGCAGCGCCAGGTAATAGCCGGGCGGCGCGCCATGGGCCTCCTGCGCGCCGGCGACCTTGCCCAGCAGGTCGTGGCCGACCGCCTCGTTCAGGAACTGGCCCTGGGTCGCGATTTCGATGGCGACCAGCCAGGGCAAAACGATCACCAGCATCAGCGGCACGCCCCACAGCGGGCGCAGCGCCTTGAGCCAGGCGCCCCGCCGATCGGCGATGACCAGTGCCAGCACGGTCAGCAGCGAAAACGCCGGCACGACCGGCCCCTTGATCAGGATCGCCAGCGCCTGGGCGATCCAGAACAGGGCCGCAAGCCCCGGCCCGAACCGGTCGCCCCGCCGCGGCATGAGATAGGCCGAGGCGAGCGCGCCCTGGGCCGCAACCGCCGTCGCCAGCAGCACCGCATCCGTGGTCGCGACATGGGCCTCGAACACAAGGTCGAGGCAGCCGGCGAGCAGGCCGGCACCGACCAGGGCGGTGCGCCGGTCGAAGATCTGCTGACCGAACAGGAAGGTCAGCAGCACCGCGCCGATGGCCCCCAGCATCGAGACCAGCCGATAGGGCCAGACCGCGGTCGAACTTGCCTTGCTGAGTGCGCCGACGGCGGCCGCCTGCAGCCAATAGACGCCGGCCGGCTTTTTGTTGCGGGCCTCGTCCTGGTAGCGGATGCGCAGGAAATCGCCGGTCTCCAGCATCTGCCGCGTCGCCTGGATGTAGCGGGCCTCGTCCCGGTCGACCGGCGGCAGGCTGGCGAGCCCCGGCAGGTAGAGTGCCAGGGACAAGAGAAGCAGCAGAAGCCAGGGACGCCGCCCCTCGGCCAGATGATCGAGCTGGGCGCCGAGCCCGTAGGAATCATGTGATCTCACGGGGTGCAGGCTTACGCGCAAGCGCGGGTCGAAGGCAAGGCGGCTTCGGATCGAAACCCGATCGGGGTCGCGGCCGGACGGGGAGGCAGAACGAACCCGCTTCGCGGACGAGCGCCCAAATCGGACGCTCGTCCCAGGACCGGCACTGACCCGCAGCCGGGAACGCGCGTTCAGGCAGGTCGATAGATCTGTGCGATGGAGCCTTTCGGAAAAGCCGTCGAGCTGACCAGGGTCAGGCGCCGGGGGTGGGACAGCTCGGTAAAGATCGGAACGCCCTGGCCCAGCGCGACCGGATGGATCACCAGGTCGAACTGGTCGACCAGGCCATGGACGATGAGGCTGCGAGCGAAAGACGCGCCGCCGTGGGCGTACATCGGCTTGCCGTCCTGTGCCTTCAACCTGGCGACCTCGGCGACCAGATCGCCGCTCGCCACATAGGCCTGCGCCCAGCTTTCAGCGCAGAGTTGAAGGGCGTCGGGCTTGTCCTGAACCACGCGGGCCGCTTCGAGGATCGCCGGTCCGCGTCTGGAAAAGACAGCCTTGGGAATCTGGTTCATCGGGGCGGCGTACTCGTCGGTCGCGGTCGGCCAATAGCCGGCCATACTCTGGAACGTGCGGCTGCCCATGACATGCAGGCTGGCGTTCCACGCCCTCTCAACGCCCCAGGCCTTCGCGACGGGGTCCGGATGGATCATCCACGAGTGGTCGTCATCCATAGTGCCCACGAACCCGTCGAGGGACATGAACATCTTCAAGATCAGCTCTCTCACGACACTCTCCTTTGGCGCTTCGAACCAAGGACGTTTCGAGACGACCGATCCCGACAGCTATCGCGCGAGTTCTTTTGCCCGGTCGGCCAAGGTCGCCAGCACGCGCGGATGGGGGCCGAGCGCCGCTGCCTCGAGCAGCACGGCCCGATCGCCGACCGCCGCGCGCGCCTGGGTCCGGGCCAGGCCCAGCAGGCTGCCCTCGGTCAGGAACCAGGGCAGCAGCAAGATGCGGCGGTGGCCCTGGTCCAGCATCGTCTCGATCGCCTGCGCGACGGTGGGCGTGGCAACCGAGGCGTAGCAGGCGATCGCGGCAAGGCCATGGATCCGGCCCAGTTCATCGCAGAGGCCGCACAAGCCGGCGTTGGTGTCCGGGTCGCTGCTGCCGGCGCCCACCAGGACCAGCGCCATCCCCTCCCCGTCATTCCCGCGCCCGCGGGACTCCAGGGCAACGTCCGGGTCCCTCGGATCCTGGATCCCCGCCTGCGCAGGAATGAGGGCCGAGAGCCGGTCGCCCAGCGCTTCGACCAGCCTGGGATCGGCGCCCAATTCGCGCCCCAGGACGACCTCGACGCCATGCCGCGCGCTGGCAGCAGCCAACTCACGCGGCAGGTCCTCGCGCATGTGGCGCGCGGCGAACAGGAACCCCGGCACCGCCAGGATACGGCCGACGCCGTCCCTGACCAGGCCGCCGATCGCCGTGTCGAGGTCGGGCTCGGCCAATTCCATGAAGCCGTGGGCGAACGGTCGCCCGGGCAACAGCGGCGCCAGGCCTCGGGCGATCCGGGCGAAGCCCGCGACGCTGACCGGATCGCGGCTGCCGTGGCCGCACAGCAGGAAGCCGTCCGACGTCATTGACCCGGCGGCCCGCTGGTCGTCATGCTCCGCCCGCGATGCCTCATTCCGGACTGCTCCTGTTCCTGCCCGGCCAGACGGTCGACCGCCTGGTCATCCTCATGCTGGCGCTCGGCCTCGATTGGCTGATCGGCGACGTCCCGGCCGTATTCAGCTATGTGCCGCATCCGGTCGTGCTGATCGGCAGAGCCATAGCCCTATTCGACCGGCGCCTCAATCGCGAGCAACGCAGCGCACGGGCACGGCGCATCCGCGGCGTCGTCACGCTGATCGCCCTGGTCGCCATGGCGGCGTTGGTCGGTGTGGCGCTGAGCTTCGTCGCCGTGCGGATGGCGCCCTGGGGCGGTGCGCTCGAACTGCTGGTCGTGGCCATCCTGGTCGCCCAGCGCAGCCTGTATGATCATGTCGCCCGGGTCATGCGGGCGCTGGACCAGGACGGGCTGATCGCCGGACGGGTCGCGGTCAGCCATATCGTCGGGCGCGATCCGGCGAGCCTCGATGCCCATGGCGTGGCCCGCGCCGGCATCGAATCCCTGGCCGAGAATTTCTCCGACGGGGTGGTGGCGCCGGTCCTGTTCTACCTGCTGGCCGGCCTGCCCGGCCTGATCGTCTACAAGACCGTGAATACGCTCGACAGCATGATCGGCCATAAGACGCCGCGACACCTCGCCTTCGGCTGGGCATCCGCCCGGTTCGACGACCTGCTGAACCTGATCCCCGCCCGGTTCGCCGGCGTGCTGGTCGGCACCGCCGCCCTGTTCGTGCCGCACGGCGCGCCGATCAAGGCGTTGCGCACCATGCTGCGCGATGCCGGCAAGCACCGCTCGCCCAATGCCGGCTGGCCCGAGGCCGCGATGGCCGGCGCGCTCGATCTGGCGCTCGCCGGCCCCCGCCGCTACGGCGACATTACCGTTACCGATCCCTGGATGGGCGACGGCCGCGCACGCGCCACGGTGGCGGACATGCGCGCGGCCCTGCGCGTGTTCCAGGCCGCCTGCCTGATCCAGGTACTGGTGCTGGGCGTGGCCGCCCTGGCGCTGGCGGCCTGATCAGGCCGCCTGGCCGGCCGCCAGTTCCGCGTCGAGCGCCTTCACCTTGACGACGGCCGGCCGGGCGTTGATCCGGCCGATATAGGCCATGATCTCCGGCAGGTCGGGCACCAGCTTGAACGCCGTCATCCAGGTCAGCGCCCCGCCCCACAGCACGTCGACGGCCGTGAACCGCTCGCCCAGCATGTAAGGGCCGATCGCCAGCTGGTCGACCAGGGTCTTCAGCATCGTGTCGAAATCGCCATAAGGGCACATCTGCGGCGGTGCCGGCTCGCGTTTCAACGACTTGTCGACGACCGCCGGCTCGAAGCAGGATCCGTAATAGACCATCCAGCGCAGGTAGGAGCCGCGCAGCGGATCGCCCAGTCCCGGCGCCAGACCGGCATCCGGAAACAGGTCGGCCAGGTAGAGGTATATCGCGACCTGTTCGGTGACGAGGGAGCCGCCGTGAACGATCGCCGGCACCTTGCCCATCGGGTTGATCGCCAGGTAACCCGGCTCGCGCTGCTCGCCCGCCTTCATGTTGAGCACTTTGAGCTCGTAGGGCGCGCCCAATTCCTCGAGCAGCACGCGTGTGCCGCCGGACCTGGTGTTGGGCGAATGGTAAAAAACGATGCCGCTCATGCCGAGGTTTCCCCTGATGTTGTTTTGTCGTCCGGGCATAGAGTAGCCCGCAGTTCCTGACAGCAGCGTGTCAGGTATGGTCTTTCCTGGTCACCGCGCCCGGGCGATCGCCAGCAGGCGGTCGAGATCGATAACCGTTTCCAGATGATCGGCCAAGCGGTCGAGCGTGCGATCGACCATCGCCTCGAAGCCCAGCGCCGCATCGGCGGAGGCGCCCAGGCCTTCCAGGAACTTCGCCCGCCAGCCGTCGGCCGTGAACAGGCCGTGCAGGTAGCAGCCGGCGACGCGGCCGTCGGCTGAAACGGCGCCCTCGTTTCGGCCATCGAGCACCAGGAACGGCCGGGCGCGGTCGCTTCCTTCGCTGTCGCCCATGTGGATCTCGTAGCCGTGGATCTGCTCGCCGGACAAGCCGTCCCGCGCATCGACCCGCGCCAGGCGCTTGTCGGCGCCCAGCACGGTCGCGATGTCCAGCAGGCCGAGGCCGATGCTCTCGCCCGGCTCGCCTTCCACCCCGTCGGGATCGGCCACGGTGCGGCCCAGTATCTGATAGCCGCCGCACAGGCCGAGCACCCGGCCGCCGGCGCGGGTATGGGCCAGCAAGTCGATGTCCCAGCCCTGGGCGCGCAGGGCCGCCAGATCGGCCCGGGTCGCCTTGGATCCCGGCAGCAGCACCAGATCCGCGTCGCGCGGCAGCGGCCGGCCCGGTGCCACGAACTCGACCGAGACGCCGGGTTCGGCCGACAGCGGATCCAGGTCGTCGAAATTCGAGATGTTCGGCAGGCGCGGCACGACGATGCGGTAGGTGCCGCCGCCGCGCTGGCCCAGCGAACGGTCGAGCGCCACCGCGTCCTCGGCCGGCAACCGGGCGGCCTCGCCCCAGAACGGCACGATGCCCAGGCAATCGAGCCCGGTGCGCGCCTTCAGGATCTCGACCGCCGAGCCGAACAGGCTGACGTCGCCGCGGAATTTATTGATGAGATAGCCCTTGAGCCGCGCGCGTTCCGCCGGCTCGAGCAGAGCCTGGGTGCCCACGATCGAGGCGATGACGCCGCCGCGGTCGATGTCGCCGATCAGCACGACCGGCACGTCGGCCGCCTCGGCGAAGCCCATGTTCGCGATGTCGCCGGCGCGGAGATTGACCTCGGCCGGGCTGCCGGCCCCTTCGATCAGCACGAGATCGGCATCGGCCGACAGGCGCTCGAAACTTTCGAGCACGAAGGGCAGCAGCTCGGGCTTCAGCGCCTGGTAGCGCCGCGCCTCGGCATCGCGCCAGACGCGCCCCTGGACGATGATCTGCGCGCCGGTCTCGGAATGGGGTTTGAGCAACACCGGGTTCATGTCGACCCGGGGTTCGACCCGGCAGGCGCGGGCCTGCAGCGCCTGGGCCCGGCCGATCTCGCCGCCGTCGGCCGTCACGGCGGCATTGTTCGACATGTTCTGCGGCTTGAACGGTAAAACGCGAAGGCCGCGCCTGATGAAGGCGCGGCCCAGGCCGGCAACGAGGAGCGACTTGCCGACGTCGGACCCGGTACCCTGGAACATCAGGGCCGGCGTCCGGCGCGGCAGGGTCGCGTCTGGCGGTGGATCAGCTTTGGTTGGCAAGCGTCGTCCGCAGGCCATCGGCGCCGGCATTCTTGACGGCACGCTTGTTGACGATGCTGGCCGGCGAGATGGCATGGCCATAATAGGCCTGGTTCCAGCTATCGCGCGGCTTGATAATCGAGCCGTTGAGCGTCAGGCCGGCGTAGGCGCCCGACGACGACGACCAGACGACCAGGTCGGCGTTGAGTGCGCTGGTCGTCGACGCTTCGGCGGTCGAACCCAGGGTCACGACGGCGAGCCCGGCCTGGGCGCCGATCTTGAACTGATCACGCATGAAGGCCTGCAAGCCCTTTTCGGTGAGCGCGAACACGATCAGTTCGGCTTCTTCGCCACCGATCTGCAGGCCGAACGAGGCCGAGGCCAGCGTGTAGAATGCCGGGTAGCTCCAATCGTGGTTCGCACCACGGGTCAGCAACACGCCCGTGCCGCCCTCACCGCCCAGGAAGAAGCCGCCCTTGATCAGTGACGGGACGATCATCACGCCGCGGGCGCGGCGCAGCAGCTCGGCACCATTGCCGAACTCCTTGTCCTTGTGCAGATCATCGAGCGTGATGCGGGCATGCTCGACCAGATCCTGCTGATCGCTTGCCGCCAGCGCGGACGAAGCCGTCGCCGTCATAAAGCCAAGCGCAGCAACGGCGCAGAAAGCGCGCTTCCAGACATTCAACATCGCAACGTTCCTCTCGATAGGTTCTTCATACCGCCCTTGGCGGCTGGTGTCTCGTGCTTGCTAACGCGGAATTTTCGAATCAGTTGCACAGGCCATGAAGATCACTTGACAAGAGGTTTTCCGGGCGATTTCAGCACCATCGGCAGACCGGCCACGACGAAGACGACCTGATCGGCGACGGTCGCGACCGCTTGATGCAACCGGCCCGCGTGGTCGCGAAATGCGCGCGCCAGGGCATTGTCGGGCACGATGCCCTGGCCGACCTCGTTGGAAACCAGCACCACCGGCCCCGCGATCTCGGGGAGGCAGGCCGCGAGCGTCGCCGTCTCGGCTGCGATGTCGCACCCGGCATGCATCAGGTTGGACAGCCACAGGGTCAGGCAATCGACCAGCACCGGCCGGTCGGGTGCCGCCACACGCCGCAGCGTGCCCGCCAGGTCGAGCGGTTCCTCGATCGTCTGCCAGCCGGCCCCGCGCGACGCCCGGTGATGGGCGATGCGCGCCGCCATCTCGCCGTCGCCGGCCTCGGCGGTCGCCAGGTAGATCGCCGGCCCGCCGGCCGCACGGATCAGGCCCTCGGCATAAGCACTTTTGCCGGAGCGCGCGCCGCCCAGGACCAGGGTGGTTCGGTGCAGGGAAGTCATGCCCCCTCCCCTAGCATACCGCACCCTCCGCTGCATGCGTCGTCACCGGCCTCGCCAGAGTTCGACCGCAAGAAGCGGGGCGCAGCGCCACCCGGCCCGCCGTAGCCTCCATTTTCGTTGCATCCTAGGAGACCGCAAGATGGCCAGATCGACTTACAGCCTCGTCCTGCCTCATGCCGCCGGCACGGTTTGGTCCGTCATCCGCCCGTTCGACCATTACGCCTGGGCCGGCGTGCCGGGCGAGACCGTCATCGAGGACGGCAAGCTCGGCGACCAGATCGGTGCGATCCGCCGCGTCGTCACCGGTGACCGTACGATCCGGCAGGTTCTGCTCGCCCATTCCGACCTCGACCGGTCTTATACCTATGCCGTTTGCGAACCGTCGCCGCTGGCGGTGCGCAACTACCAGGCCACGATCCGGGTCCTGTCTGTGGCAGAGACCGACGAGGCCTTCGTCGACTGGTCGGCGACGTTCGACTGCGACCAGGATGAACGGGATCATTGGACGCGCTATTTCGCCGAGGAAGGCTTCGCGAAATGGCTGGGCGCGCTGCGCCGCTTCATGGCGTCCTAGACATCGAGCGCTGCACCAGAAGCCGGCAGAGCAGATCGGCATCGGCGCGGCGTTCGCCCGCCGAGCGCCCCGAGGCGATGATGAAACCGCCGATGACTACCTGGTAGGCGATGTGCGTCCGCGCAGCGGCTTCCGCCGCGGCGAAGCCGAGGGCCCTGAACAGCGCGTCCAGGTACGCGCGCCGACGGTCGTCGACCCGTGACTGAAGCTCTGCCACCGCGGCATCGCCGACGGCCCAGTTCCGGACTGCGTTTTCGAGCCGGCCGTCGGCCCCGGCGGTGATGCGGAACAGGTTGGCCAGACGCGCCGCCGCATCGCCGCCGAGCGTGTCGACCGCGACGATGATCGCGTCGGTCGCCCGTCGCTCCCATTCCTCCAGCACGGCCGCCAGCAGGGCCGGGCGATCGGCGAAATGCCAATAGAAGCTGCCCTTGGTGACGCCCAGCCGCTTCGCCAGCGGCTCCACCCGCACGGCCGCGACCCCATCGCGGGCAAGCGCACCCAGCGCCGCCGTCAGCCAGTCCTGCGCGGTCAGACGATCTTCCATAGATCTACGTCCGCTTTCGTCAATGGACTGTCAATATCCGCTCTTAAAGGTCGCGCGTCACATTCGCTATCAGCGAACATTTATTATTGACACGAATTTCGCTATCAGCGAATATCTGCTCATGGAACTGGTCTTCACCCCCGCCGCTCTCAAGAGCCTCCGCCCGATGTCGAAGCACGACGCTGAGGCGTTGCTCGGCAAGCTGAAGCAGTTCGCCGCTTCGCCTTTCACCAGCCACTCGTTCGCCAAGGCCCTGACCGGGGGCGGCACGCGGGTGCGGCATGGCGACTGGCGCGCGGTCTGCGTGGTCGACGGCAAGACGGTGACGGTCACCGTGGTGAAGATTGGCAATCGAAAAGAGGTGTACAAATGAGCAAAACCGTCACCCTGAGCCGGGCCGACTATGAGGCTCTGCTTGATCGCGTCGAGGACGCCGAGGACATGGCGGCAGTGGCGCTCCACCGAGCCCGCGAGGAGCTGCTTGGCCCTGAGGCGGCACGCGCCAATGCCCTGCCCGTCGAGCTGGTCGAGCGCATGATGGCGGGCGAAAGCCCGATCCGGGTGTGGCGTCTGCACCGGGGCATGAACCAGGGTGCGCTCGCTGCTGCTGCCGAGGTTTCGGTCACCTACCTGAGCGAGATCGAGGGCGGCAAGAAACCCGGCTCCATCGACGCCATGGCGAAGCTCGCCCGGGCGCTGAAGGTCACGATCGAGGATCTGCTGCCGTGGGAAGCCGCGGCGGCTGATTGAAGGCCAGGAATGGGATGGCGCATCGCGGTTGTGGCATGATCGGCCGATGGGCGGTACACCCTTGACGAGCACTTTTCGATGACCGGCGAAGCCCCTGCGACCAGGCCGAGCCCGACGTCGATCCGCAGAATCGCGGTGGCGGCCATAATGACGATTCCTGCGATCTTCCTCGCGATGGCGGAATATGCCTGGCGGCAGGGCACCATGCATCCTGTCATGCTGATCTGCCACTCCCTGTTCCAGTGTAGACCTTGATCGCAGGCCTTTTCGCCGGCATCGCTGCCATCTGGGCGGCGCTTTCGTTCCATCTTCCTTAGGCCGAACCTGAGCCCGTGCAGCAGGTGCAGTTCCTCGTCGCACGCGATGCAAACCTCGGCGACGCTGGGACGAATGGATTGGTGCGTGAAAGTTCGACCATACGGTAGCGTATTGACTTACTCAAGCCATGGGTCGAAAATGCACCATACGTATCCGTATGGAGACGAGATCATGGAAATCGCGCTGCTGGTATCGGCCGGCCTGACCGTTCTGCTGGGGATCGTCCATTCCGGATTGGGCGAGGCACGCATCATCGGTCCGTTGCTGGCGCCCGAAAGCCGGACCGGCCTGCTGGCGAAAAGCGCGTTCGCGCGCGGCATTCTGCGCTTCGCCTGGCATCTGACCAGCATCGCCTGGTGGGGCATGGCCGCCATCCTCGCGGCCTGCGCGCTGGCGGTTCCGGCGTTGCCGGCGGCGCTCACGGCGATTTCCGCGACGCTCGCCGTGTCGGGCCTGATCGTGCTCGCCATGAGCCGCGGGCGTCACCTGGCCTGGCCGGTATTCCTGGCGGCGGCCGGCCTGGCGGCCCTGCCGATCCTGGCTTGAGCTCTCGTCGACCGCAGGCCGGCACCGCCCCGTCGCTGCCGACGCAGCGCGATCCCCGATGAACAACCGCTATCGCTTCGGCATCTAGTCGACGATGAACAGCTTGGCGCCGACGGCAGTCGCGGACCGATGCGGCTCGGCCGCGTCGGCGACCTGATAGGATTGGCCGGGCGTCAGTGTGAAGCGCCGTCCGTCGGCCAATTCGGTCTCCAACTCGCCCTCGAGCACCAGCAGGATATGGCCCTTGCTGCACCAATGGTCGGCCAGGTAGCCCGGCGAATACTCCACCATGCGCACACGGATCGGCCCGAACTGGCGAGTACGCCACAGCGCCACGCCGGTTTCGCCCGGATGCTCAGTCGGCGACACCCCCGACCAGTCGGTCGTGCCGAACGGGATCTCGTCGATTTTCATGGCTCATGCCTCATCGTTCGAAAATGAAGCGCTGCACCTCGCGGCGGCGCTCCC
The DNA here is from genome assembly GCF_035943795.1 of Aliidongia sp. Classification (NCBI taxonomy): domain Bacteria; kingdom Pseudomonadati; phylum Pseudomonadota; class Alphaproteobacteria; order Rhodospirillales; family Dongiaceae; genus Aliidongia; species Aliidongia sp. The sequence goes on from NZ_DASZBY010000048.1 coordinate 31,084, forward strand.
AGGCGGCGCGTTCCAGCGCCGGCACGTCGTCTTCCTGCTCCGGGTAGCCCAGGCAGAAATAACCGACGAACCGCCAGTCGGACGGGACTTCCAAGGCCGCCGTCACCTCGGCCGGGTCGAGGATCGAGACCCAGCCCAGACCCAGCCCCTCGGCCCGGGCCGCGAGCCAGACGGTGAAGACCGCGGCCACCGTCGAATAATCCGCCATCTCGGGCATGGTGTGCCGGCCGAGGCCGTGCCCCTGTTCCGTCGAGCGATCGGTGAAGACGGCGAACTGCTCCGGCGCCTGGTCGAAGCCTGCGAGCTTCAGCGTGGCATAGGCCTTCGCCCGCTCGCCGTCCTGGGCGGCGAGTGCCGCGGCGTTGCAGCGCTCGAAATTCGCCCTGACGGCGGTACGACGCGCGGGATCGGCGACCCGGACGAAGCGCCAGGGCTGGGACAGGCCGACCGACGGTGCCAGGCAGGCGAGCGAGACCAGGCGCTCGAACGTGCCCACCGGCACCGGCGTCGAACGGAACGCCCGCACGTCTCGGCGCCAGGCGATCAGGTCGGCCAGGCGCGCCCGGAAGCTCTCGTCGAAGATCGGCTTGTCGGTCACCCGTTCAACGCGGCGGCTGGTTGGTGAAATTGACCCGCCATTCGTTGCCCCGACCCCCGGCATCGCTCGGGAAATGATCGAGCCGCGTGACCGAGACATTGTCAACGGCGAAGGCGAGCGCCGCCTCGGGAGCGAGGTCGAGCGCCAGCGCGATGGCGGCGCGGATAGTGCCGCCATGGGCGACGGCGATGATGTCGCGGCCGACGAAACGCTCGTTCAGCCGGCGGATCGTCGGCGCGACCCGGGCCATCAGATCGACGAAGCTCTCGCCGCCCGGCGGCCGCTCGACTGCGGGCGCCAGCCAGAAACGGTGATAGGCGTCGGCCTGTTCCTCGGCCAGACTGACGTAGGTCCGGCCCTGCCAATCGCCGAAATGCTGCTCAGCCAAGTCGGCCTCGACCGTCACGTCGAGGCCGGGAAAGGCCGACGGCCCCGGCAGGCCGGCGGCGACGATCGCGGCGGCGGTCTCGTGGGTGCGCCGCAGGGTGCTGGTGACCCAGGCGGCCTCGCGCGGCAGGATCTGGGTCAGGCGCCGATAGGCCGCCGGATCCTCGGTGTTGCAGGGATGATCGGTTTGGCCATAGCAGCGCCCATCATTGACCACGACCGGCGCGTGGCGCACCCACCACCAGCGCGTCGTCCGGTTCGTGGAGCGGACGCTGTCCGGGCTGGCGGCATTGCTCATGACGAGTTCCTCGGGCAACGGTTCAGAACGGGATCGGAAATTGGGCGACGGCGACGAGCAGCAGGGTGATTTCGCCGACTTGCTGGGCCGCACCCAGCACATCCCCGGTGTAGCCGCCGAGTTGGCGGCGGGCAAGGGCGCCGACCGCAACCATGCCCAGCGCCGCTGCGACGAAACCGACCAGTCCCAGCCGATCGCCCAGGCCCCAGAACACCGCCGCCGTGCCCAGCACCAGGGCCGCGATCGACGAGAGCGAGGACGGTACGCCGACCGAGGCCGCGAGACCGCCCGGCCGGACCGGCGGCAGCGCGCGCATCAGCAGCGGCAACAGTGCGCGCGATCCGGCATGGGCCGCGACCAGCGCGCCCAGCAGGTGCAGGCGGGTGTCCTGCACCAGGGCGCCCAGCGCCGCCGTTCGCAGGCCGACACCGACGACCAGCGCCAGCACGCCATAGGAGCCGATCCGGCTGTCCTTCATGATCTCCAGCTTCTGCTCGCGCGTCCGGCCGCCGCCCAACCCGTCGGCGGTATCGGCGAGGCCGTCCTCGTGCAGCGCGCCGGTCATGGCCATGGTCCCCGCCAGCGCCAACAGGGCGGAGGCAAGCGGCGGCAGGCCCAGGGCATCGGCCGCGATCGCGGCGGCGGCGCCCGCCAGTGCCACCAGGGCGCCGGCAATCGGAAAGCTCCAGGCCGCCCGCGCTACGGCGTCGCCCGGCAGCGCACCCTGCAGCCGGATCGGCAGGCGCGTCAGGAAAACGAGGCCCAGGGCCAGTTGTTCCACCGGTCCGAACCGAGGCGCGCTGGATGGATTCGACATGGCTCCCTCGTTCGGGTCGGCATTGGACAAGCATGGACGGCGGCGACGGCGCCATGATAAGGCCGGATCGCCCTTCATGATTAGCACGAGTGACACCGATGGCGACCAGCGCGAAGCCCGCCGCGACCTTGAACGAGATCCGTGCCCTGCTGCGCGAGCTGCCCGGACCCGATCTCGAATCCGGCACGGCGGCCATCCTGCGCGAACGGACCTTGACCAAACCCGCGGGCGCACTGGGCCGGCTCGAGGAGCTGACCCAATGGCTGTCCACCTGGCAGACCAAGCACCCGCCGGTGATCAACCACCCGCGCACCGCCGTGTTCGCCGGCAACCATGGCGTGGCCGCGCGCGGCGTGTCGGCCTATCCGGCCGCCGTCACGGCGCAGATGGTCGGGAATTTCATCGCCGGCGGGGCCGCGGTCAACCAGCTGTGCGCCGCGGTCGACGGCGACCTGCGCGTCTATGAAATGGCGCTCGACCAGCCGACCCAGGACTTCACCCAGGGCCCCGCGATGTCCGAAGAGGCGACGGCGCGGGCCATTGCCTACGGCATGATGGCGGTGGAGCCGGGCGTGGACCTGCTGGCGCTGGGCGAGATGGGCATCGGCAATTCGACCGTCGCGGCAGCGCTTTGCCTCGGCCTGTTCGGTGGCGAGGCGCAGGATTGGGTCGGCCCCGGCACCGGCGTCGAGGGCGAGGCGCTGGCCCGCAAGGTCGCCGCGGTCGCGGACGGCGTGGCCGCCAACAAGGCCGCGATGACCGACCCGTTCGAGGTGTTGCGGACCGTCGGCGGCAACGAACTGGCAGCGATCGTCGGCGCGATCATCGCGGCCCGGCTGGCCCGCGTCCCGGTCGTGCTCGACGGCTTTGCCTGCACCGCCGCCGCCGCCGTGCTGTTCGCGGCCGACCGCCGGGCGCTCGACCATTGCGTCGTCGGCCATCGCTCGCCCGAACCCGGCCATTCCCGCCTGCTGAAGCTGCTGGGCAAGGAGCCGATCCTGGACCTGGGCATGCGGCTGGGCGAAGGCTCGGGCGCCACGCTCGCGATCCAGGTGCTGAAGGCGGCGATCGCCTGCCACACCGGCATGGCGACGTTCGACGCGGCCAAGGTCAGCGGCAGGTCGGCCTGATCTTGGGCCGGCTGGCACTGTTCCTCGGTCTTCTGGTGCTGGCGACCGGCAAAGGTGCCGGCGCGGCCGAAGTCACGATCACGGTCGACCAGATCCACAGCGCCGATGGCAAGGTCTATGTTACCTTGTGGGGCAGCCGGGAAACCTGGCTCGACGACCAGAAATCGCTGCAGAACATCGGCGTGGCGGCGGCGGGGCAGATCAACGTGACGCTGCATGATGTCACGCCCGGCCGCTATGCCATCGCGACCTTCCACGACGAGAACGACAATGGCGAAATGGACTTCAATTTCATCGGCTATCCGGAGGAAGGCTACGCCTTCTCCAACGACATCAGGCCGTTCCTGACGGCGCCGAGCTTCGAATCCTGCGCGTTCGACGTCGGCATTGATGACGCCGCACTGACGATCCATATGGTCTATCCGTAACGCCGGGGTTTGGCACCGGAAACGAGCCTGGAGGTGCCATTGTTCAGTCTTCGCCCGATGGCACCCATGGCCGGCGGATGACCGTCCAGACGATCGCCGAAATGGATGCCGACGAGGCGCCGGCCCGAACCGAGCGGGGCCGCGTCAGCCTGCGCACGCTGATCTGGATCCGCTGGATCGCGGTCGCTGGCCAGGCGGTCACCCTGCTGGTCGTCCATTTGGCGCTGGGTTTCACCCTGCCGCTGGAAATCGCCCTCGGCGTCGTCGCGACCTCAGCCGTGATCAATCTCGCCAACCAGCTGCAGCGCACCGGATCGCTGCGGCTGGGCGACCGCGATGCCATGATGTACCTGGCCTACGACGTGGTGCAGCTGGGCGCCCTGCTCTATCTGACCGGCGGCCTGCAGAACCCGTTTTCGCTGCTGGTGCTGGCCCCGGTCACGGTGGGCGCCACCATCCTGTCCCGGCGCAGCGTCATGATCCTGTCGATGCTGACGGTCGGCGTCGCCACCATTCTCGCGATCTGGCACCTGCCGCTGCCGTGGGACGAGGACCAGCTCGAATTCCCCCTGCTCTACGTGCTTGCGGTCTGGCTGGCCCTCACGCTCTCGACTCTGTTCATCGCCGCCTATACCTGGAGCGTGACCGAGGAAGGCCGGCGGATCAGCGACGCCTATGCCGCGACCCAGCTGGCGCTGGCCCGGGAGCAGCGCATCTCCGCGGTGGGTGCGCTCGCCGCCGCTGCCGCCCACGAGCTGGGCAGCCCGCTCGGCACGATCGCGGTCATCGCCAAGGAGTTGGCGCGCGACTTGCCGGCCGATGGGCCGCTGGCCGAGGACGCACGGCTGCTACTGAGCGAGACGGCAAGATGTCGCACCATCCTCCAGGAACTGGCCCAAAAGCGCGAGGCCGATGGGGGCACACCCTACGACCGCCTGCCGCTGTCGGCCCTGGTCGAGGCGGCCGGCGAACCCTACCGGGTTCCGTATTCGTCACTTACCCAAAAAGTCGAGGGAAACCCTGAGGATCAACCCCTCGTCGCACGTAGTCCCGAGATCATGCACGGGCTGGGCAATCTGGTGCAGAATGCGGTCCAGTTCGCCATCGCCGAGGTCGTGGTCCGGACCCAGTGGGACCTGCATTGGGTGACCGTGACGGTCAGCGACGATGGCCCTGGATTTCCGACTCAGGTCTTGTCTCGGCTGGGAGAACCCTATTTATCGGGACGGGACGAAGATGCCGAGCACATGGGGCTCGGGATCTTCATCGCCGAAACGCTGCTCCGGCGGACCGGCGCCAAGCTGCATTTCGCCAACGGCGCCGAAGGCGGTGCCGTGGTGCGGGTGCGCTGGCCCCGCCGGGCCCTGGTGACCGTCGCCGGCCTGGCCGTGCCGGTCGCCTGAGCGGACTTGTTGGGCCGGGGGTCCGTGCCGGACCCTCGAAGAGCTTGAGGAATTCGTTCGACCATGATCGACGCTCACATCCAGACGCCCGATGCTCCGCCGCCGGCGGACCTCGATCTCGTAGCGCTCGACGGCCTGCCCGATGCCGAGCGCAGCCTGCTGATCGTCGATGACGACACGCCGCTCTGCCAGCGGCTGGCCCGCGCCATGGAGCGCCGCGGCTTTCTGGTCTCGACGGCCGAAAGCATCAAGGAAGGCATGGCCAAGGCCGAGGAGAACCCGCCGGCCTTCGCGGTGGTCGACCTGCGGTTGGGCGACGGCAACGGGCTCGACGTCGTCGGCGCCATTCGCAAGGTCCGGCCCGCCGCCCGCATCGTGATGCTGACCGGATACGGCAATATCGCGACGGCGGTCGCCGCCGTGAAGGCGGGCGCCATCGACTATCTGTCGAAGCCGGCGGATGCCGATGCGGTCGAGCGGGCGCTGCTGACGCGCGGATCCTCCCTGCCGCCGCCGCCGGAGAACCCGATGTCGGCCGATCGGGTGCGCTGGGAGCATATCCAGCGGGTGTTCGAGCAGTGCGACCGCAACGTGTCCGAAACCGCCCGGCGGCTGAAGATGCATCGCCGGACCCTGCAACGCATCCTGTCGAAGCACGCTCCGCGAGCCTGACTTCGCCCCATCGCCAGGACGGGGTGCGCGCTTTCGTCGCAGTGTCGGCCGCTTCATTGTTCACGAAAGCGTAGGCAAAGCGCGAACCGCTGAAATCCGCGGAAGTCTGCGGAATGACCTCCGGCGTCCCGGCTTCTTCACATTGCAATCGGGGCGAGCGCAACAAACCGTTACAAAAACCCTGCACAGGCGTGGGGATGAAATCGGCTCGTCGGCATTACTCCTATACGAAGCCCGGATTTCGGCCCGCGGGGAGGCCGTCCGGTTCGATCGAGGGGAAGCCAATGCCGGAACATCCGTCGTCGCCCGCAAAGGCTCGCGACGTTCCTCTGCTGATCGGCCTCGGCCCGATCCGGTCGGGAACGACTTGGGTGCACGAGCTGCTGTTCGGTCATAGCCAGGTCGCGACGACGCGGATGAAGGAAGTGAATTTCTTCAACAGCCATTTCGACGACGGGATGGGCTGGTACGAGGAACAGTTTCGTCCGACGACGCCTGCGACCCGGCTGCGCGCGGACATCTCGCCGTTCTATATGATGGATCCCGCGGTCTGCGACCGCATCGCCCGGTCGGTCGCCAACCCGATCCTGATGATCAATCTGCGCAGCCCGTACGAGCGCGTGCTGTCCTGGTACCAGAAGTATCGGCAGGAGGAACATGCGATCGGCGCGCTGGCGAGCGATCCCAAGGTCCATGCCGAAGCGCTCGAGATCGGCCTCACCGCCAACATGCTGCAACATTATGTCGAGCGGTTCGGCCGAGACCGGGTGATCCTGGTCGACTATGCCGATCTGCGGGCCGACCCGATCGGACTGGCCGAGCGGTTGCAGCGGCGCCTGAGCCTCGACATCGAGACGCCGCCCAGCGTCACGCGCGAGGTCAATGCGTCGGTCAATTATCGCAGCGCGCATCTGCGCCGCCTCGCCCATCTCGGCGGCCCGATCGTGCGCAAGCTGTCGCCCGACCTGTTCTATGCGATGAAATTCGGTCCACTCCACGACGTCGTCTTCGCCAGGAAGCGCATCACCGGCCCGTCAGCCGAACAGAAGCTGACGGCGCTCGGCGGCCTGCGCGCGACCTTCGAGGACGACATCAGCCGGCTGGAAGATGCGCTGGGCCGGGATCTCGGCGACTGGCGCTACGAGAAGCAGGTCGCCGGCCTGGAGCCGGCGCAGGCTCCCGTCGCCGCGGCCGACAGGCCCATCGAGATCGCGCCCGTCAGGGCACCGGCGGCGCGGCCCGACTGGACCGCTTTTCCGGCACGACTGGCACTCGAAGCGCGGGCGCTCTGGTCGCTGTCCTGGGATCCCAAGGTTCCTTATCGCGCCCGGATCGCGTCGATCGCCGCCGCCAGCTACCTGCTGACGCCGTTCGACGTCATTCCGAACCGCATCCCGATCTTCGGCCATCTGGACGAGGCCGCCGCGATCCCGCTGGCGGTGGCGCTGTTCCTTTGGCTGTCCCCGAGCAAGCTCGTGGACCGCCACCGCAAGCTCGTGCGGCAGCCGAGGAACAGCATGGCCGCGTGAGACGGGAATGACGGTGGGGATGAACCGATCACCACCGCCCTCTCCCAAAATCTGCGGAGAGAACCTGAGCGGTCACAGCCAGCGCTTCAGCCACCCCAGGCCGTCGGCGGTTTCGCCCTTCGGCCGGTATTCGCAGCCGATCCAGCCGTCGTAACCGGTCTGGTCGATCACGTCGAACAGGTACGGGTAGTTGATCTCGCCAACGTCCGGCTCGTGCCGCTCGGGCACGCCGGCGATCTGGATGTGGCCGGTGACGTCCGCATGGGCGCGGATCTGGGTCGCGAGGTCGCCGACCATGATCTGGCAGTGGTAGACGTCGAATTGCAGCGCCAGATTGGTGGCGCCGACCTCCTCGATGATCTCTCGCCCCTCGCTTGGACGATTGAGGAAATAGCCCGGGATGTCCCGGGTATTGATCGGCTCGATCAGGATCGTGACGCCGGCCGCCGCCGCACGGTCGGCCGCATGGCGCAGGTTGGCAACGTAGGTCCGCCGGGCCGCGGCGCGATCGGCCGTCACCGGCAGGATGCCGGCCATCGCATGAAGCTTCGGGCAGCGCAGCACCTGGGCATAGGCGATCGCCTGATCGACGGCGCGGGCGAAATCGGCTTCGCGCCCCGGCAGGGCCGCCAGGCCGCGCTCGGCCTTGGCCCAGTCGCCCGGGGGCAGATTGAACAGCGCCTGCTCCAATCCGGCCCGCTCCATCCGGCGCGCCAGTTCCTCGGCCGGATACTCGTAAGGGAACAGATATTCGACCGCCTTGAACCCGGCATCGGCAGCCGCGGCGAAACGGTCGAGAAAGTCATATTCGACGAACATCATCGAGAGGTTCGCGGCAAAACGCGGCATCTGGCGGAGTCCTTGAAGGCGGGGCCTGTGACCGCTTAGGATCGGCACAGTCCCGGGTTTCGGCAACCCTATCGAAAGGTGCCCATCATGGCGATCCTGCTCGGCGCGATCGCCGACGACTTTACCGGCGCCACGGACCTCGCGAACACGCTGGTGCGCCAGGGTATGCGGACGGTGCAGCTGATCGAAGTGCCCGCCGGCCCGGCGGCCACCGCGATCGACGGCGTCGACGCCGTCGTCATTGCATTGAAAAGCCGCACCATCCCGGCGGCGGCCGCGGTCGCTCAATCGCTAGCGGCACTGGACTGGCTGCAAAATGCCGGGGCTCGTCAGGTCCTGTTCAAATATTGCTCGACCTTCGATTCGACGGCGGAGGGCAATATCGGTCCGGTCGCCGAAGCGCTGATGGCCGCACTGGACACCGATTTCACGATCTATTGCCCGGCCTTTCCCGAGAACGGCAGGACGATCTTCAAGGGCTACCTGTTCGTCGGCGACGGGCTGCTGTCCGAATCCGGCATGCGCGACCATCCGCTGACGCCGATGCGCGATGCCAGCCTGGTTCGCGTGCTGGCCGCCCAGACGACGCGGCCGGTCGGCCTCGTGCCGCTTTCGGCAGTGTCCGATGGCCCGACGGCCATTCGCGCCACGTTCGATCGGCTGCGGCAGGCCGGAACCGCGCACGCCATCGTCGATGCGGTGACCGATGCCGACCTGCACCGGCTGGGGGAAGCGGCGTCGGACCTGCCGCTGATCACCGGTGGGTCCGGACTGGCGCTGGGTTTGCCGGAAAATTTCCGCCGCCAGGGACTGCTGCCGAACCGGGGCGAGACCGCGGCCGTGTCGGCCGATCTCGGCGGGGCGACGGCGGTGCTGTCCGGGTCCTGTTCGGTCGCGACCCTGGCCCAAAATGCCTATATGCGGGCACGTCGGCCAAGCTTCCAGCTCGACCCGCAAGCGCTGGCCGAGAGCGACGAGCAGATCGCGCAAGCGTTCGACTGGGCGGCCGGCCGGTTGGGCGCCGCGCCGATCCTGATCAGCGCCAGCGCGCCGCCCGACGCGGTCCGTGCCGCCCAGGACGCCCTGGGCCGCGAGCGCGCGGGCGCCCTGGTCGAAGCGGCACTGGCCCGGATCGCGCGCGGCTTGGTCGACCGGGGCGTGCGCCGCCTGGTCGTGGCCGGCGGCGAAAGCTCCGGCGCGGTCGTCCAGGCCCTGGGTGTCCGGGCGCTGGCCATCGGGCGGCAGATCGATCCGGGGGTGCCTTGGACGGTGGCATCGCGCGATGGAGCGCCGCCGCTGGCGCTGGCGCTGAAATCCGGCAATTTCGGCGGCGAGGATTTCTTCCTGCGGGCCTTCGCATGAGCGCCGAAGCCCGGGCACGCGAGGCGATCTGCCGCCTGGGTGCCTCGATCTTCGCGCGCGGCCTGACCTTCGGCAGTTCCGGCAACATCAGCGTGCGCATCGCCGACGGCTATCTGATGACGCCGACGAACGTCTCACTGGGCGAGTTGGACCCGGCCCGGCTGGCGAAACTGGCGCTGGACGGCACGTTGCTCGCGGGCGACGCGCCGACCAAGGAAAGCTTCCTGCACCGCGCGATGTACGAGGAACGGGGCGCAGCCGAAGCGGTCGTCCACCTCCATTCGACCCATTCGGTCGCGGTATCCTGCCTGGCCGACGTGGATCCGGCGAACGTGCTGCCGCCGATCACCGCCTATTACGTGATGCGCGTCGGGACCCTGCCGCTCATCCCCTATTTCCGGCCGGGCGACCCGAAGCTGGCCGATGCGGTCCGCAGTCTCGCCGGCAAGCATCACGCGGTGCTGCTGGCCAACCACGGACCCGTGGTTGCGGGCACCAGCCTTGGTGCCGCGGCCGCGGCGATCGAGGAGCTGGAAGAAACCGCCCGCCTGCACCTGCTGCTGCAAGGCCATCGCACGCGCTTCCTGACCGAAGCGCAGGCCTGGGAATTGCGGGGCGGATAGGAGAAGCCGCTCCGGCAGCGCGAGTATGGGGGTTTCGCGCTGCCGGTTCGACACCCAGTTGCCATCGCCGATACGCCCGCCTGCGCGAGATGCGGCCGACTGATCTGCGAGAGTCTGGTTCGGCATGGAAGGGGACGCACGCCGCTATCCCCACTATGGTGCGACGCACCTAGCCCGGCTTTCGTCGCCTTGCGGCCCTGTCACGCGATTGCGGCGTTATAGTGCGACAAGCTGGCGCTGTCAGCGAAGAGCGGCGTAGCGGTCCAGATTGTCACGTACCGCTGCCGTGCCGTTCCCGCCCCAGTTGTCCATGCCGGTAGCCCCCAGTTCGGCAAGCACGGCGACCCAGCTGGTGAGATGGATGCCTGCGGCCGTCATCCGGGCCAGCCCGATCCGTTCGGCGCTGTCGCCGGAACCCGCCGACGCATCCAGCACCACATGGACGTCGAGGCCATCGGCCCGGGCCGCGAGCGCGGTCGGCGCCACGCCGAAGCCCGGCGCGAGCGAAGCGACGATCAGATGATGGCGCCCGCGAGACAGAACGGCATCGCGCGACGCCGGATCGTCCCAGAAGCCGCCTTTGCGGCGCCGCGACACGGCCTTCTGGCCAAACAGATCGATCAATTCCGTCAACAGGGATCCCCGTGCCGCATCCGCGCAGACCCCAAGCACCGTCGGCAGACCGAACGCATGACCGAGCCGCGCCAGACCGATGAGATTGTTGCGCAGCGCATCCGTGGCAGTGGCCATCGACAGCAAGCCCGTCTGGCCATCCACGATCGCCAGGACCGCGTCATCCGCGCGCAGTCGTTCCGCAAAACGATTATGGGTCAGCATCGGCTCAACCATCTAGGGCTTCACCCGAAACGAGGTTAACAAAATATTACCCGCCCGAGTCGGAAAGTCGAGAGGCATCTGTGCTGCGCGGCGCGGAAGGGGCACCCACCCCGGCGGCGAACCCTGAAACGCTGACGGAACAGCAGAAAACGGACTGCCAGATTGCTGCTCCCGTTTCATCAGTGAGGCCGCAGTAGCGCAACGGGATCATCGACGACGCCTGCCTTGCGCCTCTGCCACTTCCCGCGAGAGTTGCGGCACCGTCGTCGCAGAGACCGGCGCCTCGTCGACCCGGCCTTCGCGCGCTTGGGGCAAGTCGACCCGATAGGCGTCGGGGCGATTGCCCGGCGGCCGCAGAGCGGGCACGATCCGCCGATCGGATCCACCGGCGTTCGGAAACCCCATGTCCCTCGGCGACCTGCTCTATCCTGAAATCGACCCCTACGACCACGGCCTGCTGGCCGTTGGCGGCCCGCACCGGATCTACTATGAACAGGTCGGCAATCCCGATGGCGTCCCGGTCATCTTTCTGCACGGCGGCCCGGGCGGCGGCGCGAAGGCGATCCACCGCCAGTTCTACGATCCCGACTTCTTCCGCGTCGTCCTGATCGACCAGCGCGGCTGCGGGCGATCCCAGCCATTGGGCGAGGCGCAGGACAACGACAGCCATGCCCTCGTCGGCGACATCGAACGGCTGCGCGTGCATCTGGGCATCGAGCGCTGGGCGGTCACGGGCGGTTCCTGGGGTTCGTGCCTGGCACTGCTCTATGGCGAGGCCCATCCGGAGCGCTGCCTGGGCTTTCGCCTGCGCGGCATGTTCACGGGCCGGGCGAGCGAGGTCGACTGGTGGTGGCGCTCGATCGGCGTGCTGTTTCCCGAGGCCTACGAAGACCTGCTGGCCGCCCTGCCGACCGAAGAGCAGGCGGACCCGCTGGCCGCCTATCACGTCCGGACGAACCACACGGATCCGGCGGTCCACGAACCGGCCGTGCGCGCGCTGAAACGCTTTTCCGCCCGGACCTCGACCTTCCGCCCGGACCATGCGCTGATCGAGCAGGCGTTCGATCTTGCCCAGGCCCTGCCGCTGTCGCGCTTCTTCACGCATTATTGCGCGAACCGGTTCTTCATCGAAGACGGCCAGATCCTGCGCGATCTCGGCCGGATCACCCATCTGCCGGCGCAGCTCGTGGTCGGCCGCTACGACGTCGTGACGCCGCCCACGACCTCTTGGGCCGTCCATCGCGCCTGGCCCGGCTCGGAACTCGACGTGGTGGTCGAAGGCAATCATTCGGACCTCGAGCCGGCCATGGCCGCGGCGGTCAGGCGGGCGACCGACCGGTTGCGCGATCGGCTTCGCGTACGCTGAGGCTTCACAAACGGCCTGGTTTGGAGGAATTTGCCGTTTAGGTGACTTGCGATCATCGATGGCGATCACGGATCGAGCAGTTCATTTTGCAAACGGATCATCATGCGATCGGCTGATCTGCGGCGATGGCGCCAGCGCGTAGGCCTGGCGCTCATGGGCATGCTCGCGGCTCTGTCCGGCATCGGCAGCGCTCTGGCCGCCCGGGACGAACTGGTAATCGGCGTCCGCCAGGCGCCGCCGTCGCTCAATCCGCTGCTCGGCAGTTCCGCGGCGCGCAGCTTCATCAATGGTCCGTCGCTGCGCCCCCTCGCCGGCCCGGACAAGGCCGGCCGGCCCAGCTGCTATCTGTGCGAGACCTTGCCGACCCTGGAAAACGGCGGAGCGCGCATCGTCGTCCTGGCCGACGGTCATCGAGGCATGGAGGTCACCTTCACGCTGAAGCGCGGCCTGTCGTGGGCCGACGGCGAGCCGGTCACCAGCCGCGATGTCGCATTCAGCTGGAGCCTTGCCCACGATCCCTCGGTCGCCGCCGCCAATAGCGAGGCCACTCGCCACGTGTCCGCCATCACGCTCGCCGACGACCGGACCTTCACCCTGCACTTCGACCAGATCGACTATGGCTACAACCGGGGCACGCTCTGGATCCTGCCGGAACATATCGAAGGACCGATCCGGGCCGGGCTCAAGGACCCCGCGGATTACCGTCAGCGCTCCGCCTACGTGACCGATCCGACCAATCCGGGCCTGTGGCTGGGCCCCTATAGGCTGGTCGCCTATGAGCCGGGCCGCACCGCCCGGTTCGAGCGCAACCCGTCCTGGCCCGGAACGCCGGCCCATATCCCGCGCATCGCCATCCGCATGATCGAGAACACGGCGGCGCTCGAAGCCGCCTTCCTGACCGGCGGCGTCGACTACATCGCGGGCGAGTTGGGCCTGACGATCGACCAGGGCCTGGAGTTGAAAGCCAGGCGCGCCTACAGCTTCAATTTCGCAATCCAAGGCAGCCTCGCCTACGAGCATGTCGACATCGACCTGGACAATCCGCTGCTGGCCGATCGCCGGATCCGCCAGGCTCTGCTGCTGGCGATCGATCGGCAGACCATCACCCGCCGGCTGTTCGACGGGCTGCTGCCGGTCGCCGACAGCCTTGTCGCCCCGACGGACCGGACCTATAGCCCCGGCGTGCGCAAATATTCCTATGATCCGGCGGCGGCGATCCGTCTGCTGGAGGATGCAGGCTTCCGTCCGGGACCGGACGGGATCCGCATCGACGACCAGGGACGCCGCCTCGCCTTCGCGCTCGCGACGATCACGGGGAACCGAGTGCGCGACCTGGTCGAACTGGAGCTGCAGGCAAAATGGCAGGCGATCGGCATTTCGATCTCGCTCGCCAACGAGCAGACCGCCACCCTGTTCGGCGAACGCATGCGGCACGGCACGTTCGATCTGGCGCTGTACAGCTGGAACCATGCCCCGGACACGGCGCCGACGTTCACCCTCCTGTCCGAAAGCATTCCCACGGCCGCGAATGGCTTTGTTGGCGGCAACTACCCGCACTTCGCCAATGCAGAGACCGACCGGCTGATCGGCGATTTGGTGGCCGAGCTCGATCCGGACAAGCGGGCGTCGATCTGGGCGCGTCTCGAAGACGTCTACGCTCGCGAATTGCCGGCACTGCCGCTCTATTTCGAATCGTCCGTATTCATCATTCCAACCTGGTTGAAGGGCATCGATCCGGCCGGCCGGATCGGCACGACGACCCTATGGATCGAAGAGTGGCGCACGGACTAGGGCCGATGGCCGACATTTCGCGCTTTACCTCGGGCGCCTGTTTCTGTCTCTTCCCCGCCATGTGAAGTTGTTTCGGGGAATCCCAATGACCAAGAAAATCGTCGTCGGCCTGATCGGCATGCTGCTGATGGGCCTGGGCGCCAAGGCCGAGGCCGCCTCCTGCGGGGCGGCGCCGCCCACCGCAATCGTGTTCGAGGCGGTACCGAGCCCGTTGGCGCAGGATACCAGCGCCAGCGCCAAGGACCTCGCCATCAAGCTCGGCGCCGATAGCGACCGTCGCGCCCCCGGCTACTACGACGCCGGCGTCGCCATCTCTGCCCGGCGCGACACCGGGATCGCCAAGCTGCCGGACGGCACGGTCTGCGCCGCCCTGGTCAAGCTGACCGTCAAGCTGTCGCTCGAGCGCAAGCTGTGGCTCGCCAGCGAACTCACCGACAATACCTGCGTCCTGCAGGCGTTCGCGACCCAGTACGGCGCCCGCGGCAAGGCGGACGACGACGCGATCGCCCAGTTCGGCCAGACCACCGTGCCGACCTACCAGAAGCAGCTCGCCGCGATCGGCTGGCAGACCGCCAAGAGCCAGGAAGAAGCGATCAAGGAGATCACCGACAAGACCGCGCCGGTCATGACGGAGATCCAGGCGAAGTTCGCCGAACAGCGGACGGCCGCCCAGAGCAAGATCAATCTGTCGCAGTTGCCGGGCGAGGCATGCGACGGGGCGACGGCGAAGCTCGGGCACAAGGTCGGCTCCGGCAACGGCTGATCGGCCGGCGGCCCACGGCCTCGACACCTCTGAAAAGGCGCGCCGACGATCGGCGCGCCTTTTCTACAAGGAATTGCGCCCTACCCTCTTTCTGTGGCTTGCTGTGCGCAAGTAGATAAAAATCAGGGAGGGCATTCATGCCCCTAGACAAGCGCGCGAACGACCGCGCACCGATCGATCGCTCGTCTGCCGACCGGACCTGGGATCGGACGATCACGCCGGAAGAAACCCTGACGATCTGTCCGGCGGCCATTTCCAGCCACGGCCGCAACTGGGCCGACCTGTTCGTGGTCCAGCGCACCGGCCGCGACGGCCTGATCGAATATCCGCCGGTCGACCACCACGTCATCAGCGTCCAGCAATCGGGCGCCCTGCTGCTGTCGCGCCGCCTGGGTGGCGATACCCAGCGCCGCCGTGCCGCCGCCGGCAGCGTCAGCGTGACGCCCGCCGGCGAAGCGTCCGAATGGCAATGGGAAGGTCTGTACGGCCGGATCGAGGTCTATCTGCCGCAGAGCCGGGTCGAGCAGGTCGTGGCCGAGGCGCTGGACATCGATGCCGAGCGCCTGGAGATCGCGCCCAGCCTAGCGGTGCGCGACTTCCCGGCCGAACAGATGGCCCGCGGCCTGCTGCAGGAATTGCAGGTGCCAGCCCTCGCCTCCGCCGTCTATGCCGAGCGGTTCGCCCTGCTGCTCGCGGTTCATCTGGTGCGCGCCCACTCGACGCTGCGGCGGCCGAGCGGGGCCCGCAAGGGCGGCCTTACCCCCTTCGCGCTGAAGCGGGTCAAGGAATTCATCGAGGCCCATCTGGCCGAGGACGTGTCGCTGGGCGACATGGCGGCCACGGCTGGCCTGTCGGTCTTCCATTTCTGCCGCAGCTTCAAGCAATCGACCGGGATGACGCCGCACCAGTACCAGCTGTATCGGCGCATCGAGCGGGCCAAGGAACTGCTGGCCGACCGGTCGCTGTCGCTGGCCAGCCTGTCGGTCGCGGTCGGGTTCTCCAGTCAGAGCCATTTCTCGACCGCGTTCCGCAAGATCGCCGGCACCTCGCCGCACCGGTTCCGCAGCGAACTTTAGGCGAGGACCGGCCGCATGAAGCTGCGTTCGTAGCTGATGATGCTGCGGTTGCGCTTTTCCAGATCGAACGCAGCCTGGCATCCCGGATCGGACGCCATACGCAGGCGATAATCCTCGTAGGCCGCGAGGCTCGGAAAGCTGAACAGCGCGACTGCGATGTTGTTGGCGCCTTCGCTCGGAAGGAAGTAACCGTGATGCTGTCCGCCCAACTTCGTCACCAGTGGAATCCACAGGCGGGCATATTCCTCGAACTCGGCGAGCTTATAGGGGTCGATGACGTATTTGAGATGGCAGGTGATCACGGGAAAGCTCCTGGGTCGGACGCGCCATGACACGCGCGCGTCCCATCTTGCACGCCGCCGGCGCTAGCGGAAAAGCTCGATGAGCGAACCCGCGGCGTCCCGCGTCGCCGGCCCCGAGCGCCTCGTGCTGCAGCAGGTATCCGGGCGCGGCCCCTTCCCGCCGCACGGACGGCGCGTGGCGCTCTTGCCGGTCCGATTCAGCCTGGTCAATGCGGGACCTATGCCGCTCACGATCGGCTCAATCCGGCTCGATCCGCTGCGCCATGACGGCAGCGGAACCATCGTCGACGCGTCGCTGACCGTCGCGGAAGCAGTGCCGCTCGACGGGCCGTTCCGGCCCGGCATGCCCCTGCTGCTGGACATGGGCGGCGAGGGGCCCGCCCGGCCCGGTGCCTATTCGACGAGCTTGCGCGTGCTGACCGCTGAAGGCGACGCCCTGGTCATTCCGGTGACGCTCGAAATCTCGGCAGCACCCGCATGGGGCGTGCTCTGCATGCTTGCCGGCCTCGCCTGCGTGGGGCTGATCAATCTGCTGGCGACCGAGGGAGCGGTGAGGAACCAGCAGAGCGTCGCGCTCGCCGCCCGCCAGCAGATCCATGCCTGGCTCGAAGCCAATCCGGCACCCCAGAGCCGCGCCGGCGATATCGAGGCGATGAACCGCGACTTCGACATCGCGGTCGTCACCCTCGGCGAACGCCCTGCCCTGTCGGTCGTGGACCGGCGGAGCGAGGATGCCGGCGAGCGGCTGAAGGCAGCGGACGCGATCGCCGACCGGCTGCGCCACGATCTGGCGGGACGGCCGCACGGTGCGGCGGAAATCGCCGACCTGACCCAGGACTGGAGCGATTTCCGCGACGTGCTGCAACAGGTGGCCGCCGTGAACCCCTCACCTCCGACACCCTCGCCAGCGGGCCTCGCCGGCCGGCTTGGCGCGTTCCTGGCGCGCTATCGTGCGTATTTCCTGGAGCAGCCGGTCGCTCGAACGTCCGACGAGATGGCCAGCGAACTGAACCAGGTGCGCCTCGCCTATGCCGCCGGCGAGGGCGATACGGCGCGCGACCTGGCGCTGAACGCGCGGCGGCGCCTGCGTCGGTCGGCCCGCGCGCTCAATGCCGCCTTGACCGGCTACCGTGGCGCGCTGGTCCGCACCGACGCGATGCTGACGACGGATCGGGTCGTGCGCGCACGCGTCGCCCGGGACGATTTTCCGGTGGCGGCACGCACCCAGATCCTCGCTATGCTGGACGGCGCCGCAAACGGCATGGGCAGCACTGCCGGGCTGGCCGAATGGGGTGCTGCGAGCCAGCAGATCGACGCGGCGAAAACGGCCCTCGTCCGCGCCACGAAAGAAAATCTGGAGACCCGTTTCACTGCGGCATTGGCCGCCGTGAGTGCGAAGAGCGGGACCGACGACATCGAGCAGCTGGTCGAGACGTTGCAGGCGGCAACCGACCATTCGACGGCCGCGAAGCAGGCCGGATTGTCGCGCGTGCTCGACCTGTGGCGGGTCCATATTGCCGACGTCACGGACGAGGGGCTGCGCAAGAAGCTTTCCGCCTCGGTCGACGCGATCGCCACTCTCGTGGCCAAGGGCGACCTGCCTGCGACCAGCCCGCTCTATCGGACGCTCACCAACGACTGGATAATCTGGGAAACCCGACTGATCAACGACGCCAAGAACCGGTTCGACCATGACCAATGCGTCGACCTGTTCGTCGATCTGCAGAACGACACCGGCGCGATCGAAGCGCGGTTGGGCGTGCTGCCGCCCGAGCCCCGGCTGGAAGACTGGGAAATCGGTCTCGCCAAGATCCGGCACGACATGCAGCGGCAGGCGCCGGACGCCGAAATCATCACCGAAGACTGCATGACGCCGCTGCTGGCCCTGAACCAACGCGTAATCGACCTGTCCGGCGAGATCCTGGCCGTCACCATCGTCGATCTGGACGTACCGGCCCGGACCCGCGACCGGCTCGCCCACGCATCGGGCATGCCGGCGGTCGCGGCAGCGACGGCGGCCGAGAACATCCAGTCCCGACGGATCGACCTGACCCCGGTGACCCCGCCCGAAGAACGGATCGCCGGCCGGCCGCTGACCTTCACGGTCGGGCATATGGACCCGGCCTGGGAAATGGACGTGTCTATCGGCGTCGACTTCGGCGACGGCTCGCCGCCGCTGGTGGCAACAGCAGAGCAGGTGCGGCAAGGCCTGCCGATCATCCATGAATATGGCGCGCCGCTGACCTTGCATCCGTCGGTCGTCGCAGCCGAGAACTTCAAGCCGGGCGGCATGGAGCCCAGGGAAGCGCCGCTCGGCGAAGGCGGCACGACGCTGCTGATCGCCCCCTCGCCGGTCTCGGATGCGGCGCGGCTGGCCGACGATTTCCTCAATCTGCGCTTCGCCATCGCGCTGCTGATCGCGCTCGTCGTCTACCATTGGCGCTACCACAGCAGGACGGCCATCTTCGGCGCGCGCAGCTTCGACTATGTCGAGGCCTTCGCACTCGGCTTCGCCGCCAATGTCGCCGTCTCGAAGCTGCCGGAAATCCTGGCGAAGATCGTATCGCCGTGACGAGCTGCTTTTCATCAAATGGCGATTGCATCTTGATATTGCTGTGCCAAACGCTCGTTTGGCGCCGACAGCTTGACACCTCCGCCGGCGAAGGCGACCGTTTCCCGCAACGACGGCAACAGAACTGCCCTTAGAGGTGGCGCCGAACCCTGAGGAGGAAACGGATGCGCAAGGCCTTGACCCGGATTCGCGACGGCGCTGCGACACCGCCCCTCTGACGCGTCGGCAGTCCACGCATCGGCCCGGCGGCATCGCCCACGGGCGCGGTCCGCTCGGTTGCGTTTTGGCGCACCATCCTTGATCGCCTTTGACCATCATCGGGAAGCCCCATGACCTCACCCGTCACCAGCCGCCTGGACGGCGACATCGCCGTCGTCACCATCGACAATCCGCCGGTCAACGCCCTGGGCCACGCGGTTCGCGCCGGCCTCGCCGCCGAGATGGCGGCGCATGAAGCGAACGGCGCCGTCGCCGCCGTGGTGCTGGCCTGTGCCGGCCGGACCTTCGTCGCGGGTGCCGACATCACCGAGTTCGGCAAGCCGATGCAATCGCCCGGCCTGCATGAGGTGATCGCCCAGATCGGGCAGATGTCGAAGCCGGTCGTGGCCGCGATCCATGGCACGGCGCTGGGCGGCGGCCTGGAGCTGGCGCTCGGTTGCCATTATCGCATCGCCATCGCGACCGCGCAGTTCGGCCTGCCCGAAGTCAAGCTGGGCCTGCTGCCCGGCGCCGGCGGCACCCAGCGCCTGCCGCGCGTGCTGGGCGCCGTCCCGGCGCTGGAAATCATGACGTCAGGCGAGTTCATCGGCAGCGACCGCGCGCTGGCCGGCGGCCTGGTCCAACGCATCGTGCCGGACCTCGAGGGCGCCGCGCTGGCGTTCGCGCGCGAGATCGCCGCTGCCCGGCCCCTGCCGCTGGTCGCGCACGACGACGGCAAGCTGGCCGAAGCCCGCGCCAATCCCGGCTCGATCGACGAGTTCGCCCGTTCGATCGCGCGCAAGAGCCGCGGCTTCAAGGCGCCGGCCGCGATCGTCGATTGCGTCAAGGCGGCGCTGGACAAGCCGTTCGCCCAAGGGCTGGCCTACGAGCGGGAGCGGTTCATCGAACTGATGAATTCGCCGGAATCCGCGGCCCAGCGCTTCGCCTTCTTTGCCGAGCGCGAGGCCGGCAAGGTGCCGGGACTGGCATCCGATACGCCGACCCGGCCGATCCGCCAGGCGGCCGTGATCGGCGCCGGCACCATGGGCGGCGGCATTGCGATGAATTTCGCCAACGCCGGCATCCCGGTCACCCTGATCGAGACGGGGGCCGAGGCGCTCGATCGCGGCTTGAAGACCATCCGCGCCAATTACGAAGCGACCGCCCGGCGCGGCGGCATCACGCCGGCCGAGGCCGAGGCGCGCGTCGGCCGCATCACCGGCAGCCTGACGCTCGATGCTGCCGCCACCGCCGATATCGTGACCGAGGCGGTGTTCGAGGACATGGCGCTGAAGAAGGAGCTGTTCGGCAAGCTCGACCGGATCGTCCGACCCGACGCGATCCTGGCGTCCAACACCTCCACCCTCGACGTCGACGAGATCGCGGCGGCGACCAGCCGGCCGGAGCGCGTGCTGGGCACCCACTACTTCAGCCCCGCCAACGTGATGCGCTTGCTGGAGATCGTGCGGGGCAAGGCGACCGATCCAGGTGTGCTGGCCAGCACCATGGCGATGGCGCGCAAGTTGAAGAAAGTGCCGGTCGTGGTCGGCGTCTGCTACGGCTTCGTCGGCAACCGCATGCTGCATCGCCGCTCCGGCCAGGTCGAATCCCTGCTGCTCGAAGGCGCCTCGCCGGCCGAACTCGACCAGGCATTGCTGGATTTCGGCTTCCCCATGGGCCCCTGCGCCATGGCCGACCTGGCCGGCATCGACGTCGGCTGGCGCATCCGCCAGGGTCTGGGCCTGAAAGACGCGGTCAGCGACCGGCTGCACGCGGCCGGGCGCCTGGGCCAGAAGACCGGCGCCGGCTTCTTCCGCTACGAGCCCGGCAACCGCGCACCGATCCCCGATCCGGCGGTCGATGCGATCATCGCCGAGGCCGCAGCCGAAAAGGGCGTCAACCGGCGCACGATTCCCCAGGACGAGATCCTGGCACGCCTGCTGTACCCCATGATCAACGAGGCGGCGCATATCCTGGAAGAAGGCATCGCGCTGCGCGCCTCCGATATCGACATCGTCTGGTTCTACGGCTACGGCTGGCCGGTCTATCGGGGCGGACCGATGTATTGGGCCGATCATGTCGGCCTCGCAACGATTGGCGATACACTGCGGAAAATGGCGGACCGGCTGGGCGACGACCGGCTGAAGCCGGCACCGCTGATCGAGCGGCTGGCCGCCGAGGGGCGAGGATTTCTGAGCCCGAAGTCTTGAGGGAGACGGACATGGCCGAACTTTGGGAAAAGTCCTACCCGCCCGGCTTCGACTGGCACGCCGAGATCAAGACCGCGACCTTGAGCGACGAGCTCGCCGAGGCCGTCGCGCGCTGGGGAACGAAGACCTTCCTGGAGTTTGGCCCGATCAAGCTCGACTTCCGCACGTTCGATGCCCTGGTCGAGCGCGCGGCCCGCGGCTTTGCCGCGCTGGGCGTCGGACCCGGCGTCCATGTGGCGCTGCATCTGCCGAATACGCCGCATTATCCGATCGCATTCTATGGCGTGCAGCGGGCCGGCGGCGTGGTCGCGAACCTGTCGCCGCTCGATGCGGAGCGCGAACTCGCCCATAAGATCGCCCTCGCCGACGTCAGCATGGTCGTGAGCTTCGCCGGGCTCGACCAGAAACTGCCGCCGGCCGGGCCGGACCTGCGCATCATCGTGGCGACGCCGGATGACATGGCACCGGTGCCGCCGCCGGCGATCCCGACCGACCCGGCCGAGCGCATCCCGTTTCGCGTGCTGCTCGACCCGACCCGACCGGCACCGGGCCACTGGCCCCGGCCGAGCGTAGACGATCTGGCCGTGCTGCAATTCACCGGCGGAACGACCGGCCTGCCCAAGGCCGCGATGTTGAGCCACGCCAACCTGACCGCCTCGGTTTCGAGCTACGACGCCTGGGGCGGGGCGCCCGGGATCGGGCTGCAGCCGGGCGGGGAACGGGTGCTGGTCGTCCTGCCGCTGTTCCACATCTACGCGCTC
This sequence comes from Aliidongia sp., assembly GCF_035943795.1. Lineage (NCBI taxonomy): Bacteria > Pseudomonadati > Pseudomonadota > Alphaproteobacteria > Rhodospirillales > Dongiaceae > Aliidongia > Aliidongia sp. The sequence goes on from NZ_DASZBY010000048.1 coordinate 53,056, forward strand.
AACACCCTGCTGCTGCGCGGCCTGCGCAACGGCTACACCCTGATCCTGAAGGCGCGCTGGGACACGGACGACATCCTCGACACGATCGCGCGCGACCGGCCCAGCATGTTCTCGGGCGTGCCGACCATGTTCCGGGCGCTCGCTTCCCACCCGCGCGCCAAGGAAATCGATTTCACCTGCTTCCGTTTCTGCAATACCGGCGGGGCGCCCCTGCCGATGGAATTGCGCGACGAGTTCGAGGGCGTGACGAGCCGCCTGCTGCTCGAAGGTTGGGGAATGAGCGAGACCTCGCCCGCCGGCACGGTGACGCCGCCGCAGAACCGCAAGCTCGGCTCCGCCGGATTGCCGCTGCCCGGCGTGATGATGGAGATCCGCGATCTGGACGAGCCGGCCAGGCGCCTGCCGCCCAATGAGAAGGGCGAGATCTGCATCCAGGGCAAGAACGTCACCAAGGGCTATTACAAGCAGGAAGAAGAGACGGCCAACGCCTTCGTCGACGGCTTCTTCCGCACCGGCGACATCGGTTATCTGGACGAGGATGGCTTCCTGTTCATCGTCGACCGCAAGAAGGACATGATCCTGTCGGGCGGTTACAACGTCTATCCTCGTTTGATCGAAGAGGCGATCTACGAGCATCCGTCGGTCGAGGAAGTGATCGTGATCGGCATTCCCGACGCCTATCGCGGCGAGAGCGCCAAGGCCTTCATCAAGCTGCGCGCCGGTGCTGCGGACCTGGGCCTGGAAGAGCTGCGCGGCTTCCTCGCCGACAAGGTCGGCAAGCACGAACTGCCGACCGCGCTCGAACTGCGCGACAGCCTGCCCAAGACCGCCGTCGGCAAACTGTGGAAGAAGCCGCTGGTCGACGAGGCGCGGGCACAGGCTCGTTAAGCCCCCACAGGACCGTCATGGCCGGGCTTGACGCCCGTAGCACCCGATTGATCACCTATCCAAGGAGCAGACACATGGTCGACGCAGTCATCGTCGCCACGGCGCGCACGCCGATCGGCAAGGCGTTCCGGGGCGCCCTCAACCTCACCCACGGCGCCGAGATGGGCGGCCATGTCATTCGCGAGGCTGCGACCAGGGCGCGACTGGAGGGCGGCGAGGTCGAGGACGTCATTCTCGGCTGCGCCCTGCCGCAAGGGGCGACCGGCGGCAACATCGCGCGCCAGGCGACGATCCGCGCCGGCCTGCCGGTCTCGGTCGCGGCCATGACCATCAACCGCTATTGCAGTTCCGGCCTGCAAGCGATCGCGATCGCGGCGCAACGCGTGATCGTCGACCAGGTGCCGGTCGCCATCGCCGGCGGCCTCGAATCCGTCAGCCTGGTCCAGGGCGGCGGCGGCTTGCCGCAGCAGCCCGACGCCTGGCTGACCGAGCACAAGCCCGACATCTACATGCCGATGCTCGACACCGCCGAGATCGTGGCCGAACGCTACGGCATCTCACGGGCCGCCCAGGACGAATACGCGCTGGAAAGCCAGCGCCGGACCGCCGCCGGCCAGCGTGACGGGCGTTTCGATGCCGAGATCGTTCCGATCACGGTCGTGAAGGGTGTCACCGACAAGGCCACCGGCGAGACGCGGCAGGAGACCGTCACCCTGTCCAAGGACGAGGGCAATCGCGCCGACACCACGCTCGAAGGCCTGAGTGCGCTGCAGCCGGTGCGCGGTCCCGGCCGTTGCATCACGGCCGGCAACGCCAGCCAGTTGTCCGACGGCGCCGCCGCGAGCGTGGTCATGTCCGACCGCGAAGCCGCCCGCCGCGGCCTGCAGCCGCTCGGCATCTTCCGCGGCCTGGCCGTCGCCGGTTGCGAGCCGGACGAGATGGGCATCGGCCCAGTGTTCGCCGTGCCGATGCTGCTGAAGCGCCACGGCCTGACGGTCTCCGACATCGACATCTGGGAGCTGAACGAAGCCTTCGCCTGCCAGGTGCTCTATTGCCGCGACCGGCTGGGCATTCCCCAGGAGCGCCTGAACGTCGATGGGGGCGCCATCTCGATCGGCCATCCCTATGGCATGAGCGGCGCACGCATGACCGGCCATATCCTGATCGAAGGCAAGCGTCGGGGCGCTAAGCTGGCCGTCGTCACCATGTGCATCGGCGGCGGCATGGGGGCCGCGGGCCTGTTCGAGATCGTATAGGAAGCACTGGCACACCCGGCCTGCGCGCGAGGGACCATCTGATGAACCCGCCCGACCACCCCTCGCGCGACGCGTTGCTCGCCGCCGCCGCGGCGCTGCCGATCGACCAGATCAACGTCGGCCAGCCGCTGCTGTTTCAGCAGGACGCGTTCTGGCCCTATTTCGCCCGCCTGCGCCGCGAGGCGCCGGTGCACTATTGCGCCGCCAGCGAGTTCGGTCCGTTCTGGTCGATCACCAAGTACAAGCACATCATGCAGGTCGAGGCGAACACCGAGGTGTTTTCGTCGGACGTGAAATACGGCGGCATCACGCTGCGCGATCAATTGGCCGACTTCGTGCTGCCCATGTTCATCGCGATGGATCCGCCGCGCCACGATCAGCAGCGCGCCGCGGTCCAGCCGATCGTCGGACCGTCGAGCCTGGCGCGGCTCGAGCAGCTGGTGCGCGAACGGGCGCAGACGGTGCTCGACGGCCTCCCGATCGGTGAGAGTTTCAATTGGGTCGAGCGCGTCTCGATCGAGCTTACGACCCAGCTGCTGGCAACCCTGTTCGATTTTCCCTGGGCGGACCGGCACAGGCTGACCCGCTGGTCGGACGTGGCGACGGCACTCCCCGGCGGCGGCATCGTCGATACCGAGGAGCAGCGCAAGGCCGAGCTGATCGAATGCCTGCAATATTTCACCGGGCTGTGGAACGAGCGGGTGAACGCGCCGCCGCGCGACGATCTCATCTCGATGATGGCGCATTCGGACGCGACACGGCATCAGAGTCCGATGGATTTTCTGGGCAACCTGCTGCTGCTGATCGTGGGCGGCAACGACACGACGCGCAATTCGATCACCGGCGGGCTCTATGCCTTGAACCGGTTTCCCGACGAATATTCCAAGCTGCTGGGCAATCCCGCTCTGGTGCCGAACATGGTTCCGGAGATCATCCGCTGGCAGACGCCGCTCGCGCACATGCGCCGGACGGCGACGCGCGACCATTCGTTCGAAGGCCAGACCATCCGGGCCGGCGACAAGGTGGTCATGTGGTATGTGTCGGGCAACCACGACGAGGACGTGATCGCCGATGCCGAGCGCCTGGTCATCGACCGCGAGCGGCCGCGCCGGCACCTGTCCTTCGGCTTCGGGCTGCATCGCTGTCTGGGCGAACGACTGGCAGACCTGCAGTTGCGCATCGTCTGGGAGGAAATCCTGAAGCGCTTCGGCCGGATCGAGGTCCTGGACGAGCCGCAGCGGATCTTTTCGACCTTCGTGAAGGGCTATTCGACATTGAGCGTCCGCATCTCGCCGGATCAGGTGAAGACCGCCTATTGAAGCCAACCGGCATCGACGTCGACCTCGTCGCAACGGAAACCGGGAACTGAGCCATGACCGACAAGCGCCTGCCGACCCTGTTCATTCCCCATGGCGGCGGCCCGTGCTTCTTCATGGAGCCGCCGCGCCATGGATCCGATCCGTGGAAATCCATGGGCGATCATCTGCGTGCCATCGCCGCCGACATCGGCCGACGGCCGCGCGCGATCCTGGTGATCTCCGCTCATTGGGAAGAGGCCCGGCCGACGGTCACGACCGGGGCGGCACCACCGCTGCTCTACGACTACTACGGCTTTCCGGCCCACACCTATCAGCTGCGCTACCCGGCGCCGGGCGAACCGCAACTGGCCGCCGAGATCGGCCGGCGGCTCGACGAAGCCGGGCTCCCGAGCGGCGGCGACGCGGCGCGCGGCTTCGACCACGGCGTCTTCGTCCCGTTCCTGCTGATCTATCCCGAAGCCGACATTCCGGTGGTGCAATTGTCGCTCGACGCCTCGCTCGATCCGGCCCGCCATCTTGCGATCGGCCGTGCGCTGCAGCCGCTGCGCGACGCGGGCGTGCTGATCGTCGGCAGCGGATTGAGCTTCCATAACCTGCGCGGCTTTTTCGGCGAGGATCCGCGCATCGCTGCCGAGGCCGAGGCGTTCGACGGCTGGCTGACCCGGACGGCGACCGATCCGGACCCGGCCGCCCGCGATGCGGCGTTGGCGCAATGGGCAGAGGCGCCAGGTGCCCGGACCAGCCATCCGCGCGAGGAGCACCTGCTGCCGCTGATGGTAGCCGCCGGGGCCGCCGGAAGCGATATCGGTGTGCGGACCTACAGCGACCATGTCTTCGGCAAGGCGGTTTCGAGCTATCGTTTCGGATAATCGGGCCCCGATCTGTCGGTTTTGGCGAACCGTTTCATCTCTTGCGCGTTAGAGGCTTGTGCCCTTTCCCCGGGACACTTCCTCTGAGATGAAAGGACAAGCTCATGAGCGATGCCAAGACGAAGGAAACGGCCGCGGTTTCCGAAGAGATCATGGTCCTGAAGCAGGACATCGCGCGCCTGACCGCCGCGGTCGCCGATCTGGTCAAGCTCGAGGCCGCCCAGGCCCGCAGCAAGGTCGAAGACGTGGTCGTCGATCTCTATAACGAAGGCCGCGATGTGCTCGGCCAAGCCGGTGCCCGCGCCAAGGGGCTGAGCGAGGAGCTCAACCACACGATCGAGCGCAATCCCACCACCTCTGTGCTGACCGCACTCGGCATCGGCCTGATCGTCGGCCTGCTGAGCCGGAGCCGCAACTGATGGGCGGCATGCTCGTCGCGGCGCGCGTGTTGCTGGCCCTCGTCGAACGCGAGGCCGGCCATCGCGTCCGGCGGGCAGCCGGTATCAGCGCCGTCGTCCTGGCCGCCCTGTTCGTCGGGCTCGCCGGCCTGCTGTTTCTGCTCTACGCCGTGTTCCTGGCGATCACGCCGTATCTGACCCCGGCCGGCGCCGCGGCCGTCATCGGCGGCACGATGGTGCTCGTGTCGGCGATCCTGATCGCCGTCACCTTCCGATCCGAAAAGCCGGTCCGCCGGCCGGTCGCGCGGGCCAGTTCGGCCGCCTCGGCGATCACGTCGGACCTCGGCACCGTCGCCATGGAAGCCGGCCGCAAGCTGGGCTCCAGCTTCGAAGCGCCCAGCACGATCACGGTCGCGCTGGCCGCCCTCATCGCGGGGCTTGTCGCCGGCCGAAAGATCTAAACCACGCAAGCGCCCGCTCGACAAGACCGCGAACCGACGGCATAAGCTTCATTCGATCTCACACGAAAAACCTAATCCTTGGTTGAGAGAAGAATGAAGCACTTTGCGGTGGTATTTGCCTGGCTATGGCTCTGGTCTGGAGCGGCCCTTGCGGCTCCCCCGATCGAAGCCTATGCCCAACTCCCGGCGACGGAACTGGTCATCCTCTCGCCCTCGGGCGAACGGATCGCCCTTGTCCGGGGCACGGGCGAAGAGCGGCTGGTGGTCGTCCGCACGGTCGAAGGCAAGACGGTCCATGCGCTGAAGGTTGGCGACATCAAGGTTCGCAACCTGCAATGGGCTGGTGACGATTATCTGATAGTCCTGTCGAGCGTCACCAGGCCCGGCGGACTCTACATTCCAGGCGAATGGAACGCCTCCGAGCTGTACTCGGCAGCCGTCGTGAACCTGAAATCAAAAACAGCTTTCGTGGTCTTCTTTCATTCCAGAGACGTCTATCCGGTCGTGTTCGACACCGCGGGATACCGCCAGGTCGACGGCCGCTGGTATGGCTATTTCAGTGGCGCAACCATTCTCGACAACACATTCAGCAAGAGCTACGGCAACATCGGCGTCATCAGCCTCTATCAGGTCGACCTGGAAACGGGCGATTATCGGAGAGCGGGCGAAGGATCTCGCACCTGGCTGATGAACAGCGACGGCACGCCGCTGGTGCATGCGAGCATTCGACGCGACAAAGGGATGGTCCAGTGGCGGCTCTACGAGGGCCGGTCCGAGCGCGATCTGATCGACAAGCAGGAGACGCCGCTCGGCGGCATCGATTTGGCCGGCCTGGGCCGGACAGCCGACACGTATCTGATTCAAAGTGAACTGGCGCCGAACGTGGGTCTGTGGGAGCACTCGATGACGCCCGGCCAGGCGCCGGTTAACCTCACCAGCGCATCGATCGTTTCACTGCTCCAGGACAGCAGCGGACTGGCCATCGGCGCGAAATTGGAAGGGGACATCCCGCAGACATTGCTGTTCGACCCCGCGCGCAAGGCGTCGTTCGAGGCGGTGAAGCAGGCTTTCGCGCCGGCCAACGTCGAACTGCTGTCATTCGATACGAGCGGCAAGCGCATGACCGTGCTGGCGACGAGTCCCACGGATTCCGGCACCTACTTCATGGTCGACCTGTCCCATCAGAATGTCGAAAAACTTGGCTCCGCCTATCCCGGGGTCCAGGGCGACGCGATCGGCGCCGTCAGCATGGTCCACTACAAAGCGGCCGACGTGTTGGCGCTGGAAGGCGTGCTGACCTTGCCGCCGGGCAGTGCCGGCAAGAATCTGCCGCTGGTCGTACTGCCGCACGGCGGCCCGGAAGCACGCGATCATCTGGGTTTCGATTGGACGGCCCAGGCGTTCGCCGGAAGAGGCTACGCCGTATTCCAGCCGAATTTCCGGGGCTCGGGAGGCTTCGGAACCGTGTTCCGCGATGCCGGCTTCGGCGAATGGGGCCGCAAGATGCAGACCGACATCTCGGACGGTGTCGCAGAGCTGGCGCGCC